>NZ_CAXATZ010000070.1:0-1688 GCF_963971605.1 uncultured Xanthomarina sp. | reverse complement strand
AAGCAAGGACACACAGTTGGCAACCATACCTATTCCCATCATAATATGTTTGGCTTTTTTAACAGCAAGCAAGTAATGGAAGAATTGGAATTGACAAACAAACTTGTTCAAAACATAACAGGCTTAAAGCTCAAACTCTTCAGGCCTGCTTTTGGTGTTACAAACCCAAGAATAAAAAAAGCGTTAAACGCTCTGAAATTGCAAGCCATTGGCTGGAATAAGCGTTCCTTGGATACCACAGGTTTAAGTAAGGAAACCATTTTAAAACGCGCTTCAAAAAACATAAAAAAAGGCGATGTCATCCTATTACACGATTCCAGCGAAAAAACCATATGGGTTTTGGAACAGTTATTGTTAATTTTACAAAAGCAAAATTTACATGCAGTTACTGTAGATAGCTTATTTAATATAGAACCTTATGCGTAATCTTGTTTTTCTTTTTTTACTGCTATCCGTTACCATGCAGGCTCAAACAAAAATGTCTGCAACAGAGGCCCAAAGTTTAAAAACACTTGTAAAAAGACAAGCTTTAACCACCAAAACCATTGTTAGCGATTTCACACAATATAAACATCTGGATTTTTTATCCAACGATATTATAACCAAAGGCAAACTCGCCTTTAAAACTCCAGACCTTGTAAAATGGGAATATACAGAACCGTACAAATATGCTGTACTCTTTAAAAATGAGACCCTTTTTATAAACGACGAGGGTAAAAAAAACCAAGTGGACATGGGTTCCAACAAGCTTTTTAAAGAATTGAACAACTTGATAATAAACAGTATTAAAGGGGATATGTTTGACGAGGATGCTTTTGTTATTACCTACTTTAAAACAGGCAAAAACAGTGAGGTGCATTTTGTGCCAAAAGACAAAAACTCATCAAAATACATAGAAACGTTTCAAATTACTTTTAATCCTTCAGGAGATGTCACTGAGGTAAAAATGATGGAACCTTCAGGAGACTACACAAAAATTGTATTCACAAATAAAGAATTAAACAAACCACTTCCCGATGCGATTTTTACTCATTAGTATTTGTTTGTTGCTTGTATCTTGTGCCAGCTATCCCAAAAAACAACACTTTCAATTAGATAATTCGGTTTCAAAAAGTATCGAAAACCCCTATTTTTCAGATGAAACAAAAGATTATGTTTACAAAGCATCCATTGATGTGTACGACAAGCATTTTGGTGGCCTTTTAATTATCAAAAAAATAAATGAGCAGGAACATCGAGTTGTTTTTACAACCGAAATGGGAAACAAACTTTTCGATTTTACCTTTACCGAGAACCATTTTCAAGTAAATTATATTCTAGACGAGCTTAACAGAAAGATGCTAATAAACGTATTAAAAAATGATTTTAAGGTCTTGGTTTCAGATAACCTTCAGGTAATTAACACGTTCTCAGAAGCAAACACGAATGTTTTTGAGACTTCCATTTACAACAAAAACCATTACTATTATTTTGAAAACAAGCAACTTACCCAAGTTGTTAGAACCAAAAACGGAAAAGCAAAGGTTCAGTTTTTATTTTCAGAAATAAATAATCATCTTGCAGACCAAATTGATATAAAACATCATAACATAAAATTAGATATCACATTACAATCAATTACCCAATGAAACAACCATTATTAAACTTTAATCACACAGCAAAATGTTAATTTGGGTGTTCCATGTGAC
>NZ_CAXATZ010000069.1:0-2123 GCF_963971605.1 uncultured Xanthomarina sp. | reverse complement strand
AGCCTTTATCTGGACCTTGTCCATTGACCTGTCTAGGGTTTTGAGAACCAAAATAGACATCTACCAAGGTTGAAAAACTAACCACATCTGGATTGTAAATAACTTCCACTGCTTCAGCATGACCTGTTTTTCCTGTATTGCTGGATGCATAGGTTGGGTTTTTGGTGTGTCCACCAGCATAACCGGAAATGACCTCGTCCACACCTTTTACACTTTCGTAAATAGCTTCCACACACCAAAAGCAACCACTGGCAAAATAGGCTCGGGCTTTGCCGTTGTGCAGAGGAACTTCAATTGGTGTTGCATGGCGTATGGCATCTTGTTCTTGGTTTTGTTGTGCCATATTGTTGCAGCTAAAAAACAACACGATTAAAAAGGTGGACAACATGGATTTTAAGTGTAACATGGTTTTGTTTTACAATTTGGTCGGAACGGGTTTTAAAACCTTAACGTGTTTTTAAAAAAAAAGCACAAAAAAAAGCCTTCATATGAATGTATGAAGGCTTTAAATGTATTTTTAAAATGATTATAGTTTAGAAAACAACTTGCTCATTTTTTCTTTTTCTTCTTCTGCAAGGGCAGCATCTACTAGAATACGTCCACTATGCTCATCTGTAATTATTTTTTTACGGGAAGCAATTTCCATTTGCACTTGTGGTGGAATGGTAAAGAAAGATCCTCCAGAGGCACCTCTTTCAATGGCCACTACTGCAAGACCGTTTTTAACATTGGTTCTAATGCGTGTATAGGCTTTTACCAAGCGTTCTTCTATACTGGCTCTGTATTCCTCAGATTTTTTAATTAAAGCAGCTTCTTCTTTTTCGGTTTCAGCTAATATGGCATCCAATTCGCTTTTTTTGTGCTTTAAGTGTGTTTGACGTGCTTTTAAACGCTCTTTGGTTTCAGAAATAACCAATTTTTTCTGCTCAATTTGAACCTTAAATTCCTTGATGTGTTTTTCAGCAAGTTCTATTTCCAATTCCTGAAATTCAATTTCTTTGGTAATGGAATTGTACTCTCTGTTATTTCTAACGTTTTTTTGTTGCTCGCTGTATTTTTTTATTAACGCTTTAGACTCTTCAATTTGATTCTTTTTGTCGCTAATTTGGTTATCTATAGATTCTAAACTAGACTCCAGTTTTTCTAATCTGGTGTTTAGTCCAGCAACTTCATCTTCTAAATCACGTACTTCTAAAGGAAGTTCTCCACGAACATTTCTAATTTCATCGATGCGAGAATCGATTAGCTGCAAGTCGTATAAATCTCTTAAACGCTCTTCTACAGTTGCTTCTTTCTTTTTTGCCATAGTTTAAAAATACTTAACAGGATTGGTGTTTGTCTTTGATAAAACGATTGCAAAATTAGTAATTTTTTTTGTAAGATATGCAACTAAAAGGTTTTTTGTGAACTGTTCGCTTTCATAATGACCTATATCAGCTAAAACAATCTGGTTTTCAGCTGTAAAAAAGTCATGGTACTTTAAATCTGCCGTTACAAAAACATCTGCTTGGGCAGCTTTTGCAGCGTGAATGGCAAAACTCCCAGAGCCTCCTAAAACTGCGACTTTTTTGATGTTTTTTTGCAATAAACCGGAATGCCTAATGGTTTCGGTTTTCATATTGGTTTTTAACGTGTTTAAAAAATCCGTTTCAGACATTTCCTGTTCCAGTTCTCCAATCATTCCCATACCTATTTGCTGGTTTTTGTTTTCTAAGGTGGTAACCTCGTAAGCCACTTCTTCGTAAGAATGGGTTTTAAAAAGGGCTTTTAGGATGTTGGATTCCAAATGTCTTGGAAATGTTACAGCTATTTGCGTTTCGTTTTCAAAATGTATTTCCCCTTTTTTTCCAAGAGTGGGATTAGAGGCTTCATTACCTTTGTAAGTACCTATGCCTTCGGTGTTGAAACTGCAATTGTTATAATTGCCAATGCTTCCTGCTCCAGCTTCAAATAGGGCATTTCGTAAAGTGTCTGCTTCATTTTTTGGGACAAAGGTGATGAGTTTTTTTATGGTTTGGGCTTGAGGGATCAATATCTGTCGGTTGATTAATCCTAATTTATCGCAAATCATATTATTTACTCCCAAAACAGAATTGTCCAAAGCTGTATGCATGGAAAAAATG
>NZ_CAXATZ010000068.1:0-3680 GCF_963971605.1 uncultured Xanthomarina sp. | reverse complement strand
AAACAACAATGAGCTCTAATTATAACATCACCTCTTTTTGTCATATAAAAAACCATCAGGTTTCTTTAAATGGCACTGTTATTTTTAGTGAACAACATGTTGGGTTTTCAGAGTTCATAAAAGCTGCTTATAAGCATCAAAAAACAAATTATCCAAAGTTTTTTAAAATGGACCATTTAAGTAAACTAGCCTTTCTGGCTGCTGATATTTTACTTAAAAACCTAAAACTGGATTCAGAAAAAGAAAACAATATTGCTTTGGTTTTTTCCAATAAAGCTGCCAGTTTGGATACAGACATATCGCATCAAAAAGCCATACAGCATAAAGACAATTATTTTCCTAGTCCAGCCGTTTTTGTATATACCTTACCAAATATTTGCCTTGGTGAGATAAGTATTAAATATAAGCTTTATACTGAGAATAGTTTTTTTATCTTTGAACGCTTTAATGCCGAACATTTATTTAGCTATTCCAATAGTTTATTGGAAACCAATAAAGCAAAATCAGTGCTTTGTGGCTGGGTGGAATTGGAAGGCGATAATTATGAGGCTTTTTTGTATTTAGTCTCTAAAGAAGGCCATTTACAGCACAACACACAACAAATAACAACATTATATAACACATAATATGGAAGCTTTAAAACAAGAATTAAAAGAGAACATTATCGAGCAATTGAACTTAGAAGACATGACTGCTGAAGACATTGCAGATGACGACATGCTTTTTGGTGATGGTTTAGCATTGGATTCTATTGATGCTTTGGAACTTATCGTGATGCTGGATAAAAATTACGGGATTAAGTTAACAGACCCAAAAGAAGGTCGTGCCATTTTTGAGTCTATCAATACCATGGCTGCTTATATTTCTGAGCATAGATCTAAATAATGATATTTCCGTAATAACAGGAATACCAACTTTGAAAATATAAATTGGCCTCAAATGCATGTTTTAGAATATCTGCTAATTTGTGGCTGAACAGAAATAATAAATAATTAGATTTCTGCTTACGCAGGAAATAAATATGAGTCAAGGAGTCGCTATAACTGGAATGGGAATTATTTCTGCCATTGGAAACAATGTGGCAGAGAATTTTCGGTCGCTAGTGGAAGGTAAAAAAGGGATAACAACCATTTCTAAAATCAATACCATTCACAAAGACGTTATTAAGGTAGGCGAAATTGGTTATACCAATTCACAATTGGAGCATATTTTAGGTTTAACTCCAGATAACAACTATTCCCGAACTGGCTTAATTGGTGCCATAGCAGCCAAAGAAGCCGTTGCCAATGCTGGTATTAAAGACATAAATGCCTTTAAAACAGGCTTGATATCTGCCACTAGTGTTGGAGGTATGGACATGACGGAAAAATATTATTACGATTATTTGGAGCATGAAACCCACAGAAGATATATTGCCAGCCATCATGCTGGAGATTCAACCCAAAAAATTGCAGAACAATTAGGCATTGATAAAAGTTTGGTAACAACCATAAGCACTGCTTGCTCTTCAGCTGCCAATGCCATCATGCTTGGCGCCAGACTTATAAAATCTGGTCAATTGGATCGTGTGATTGTAGGAGGTTCCGATTGTATGTCTAAATTTACCATCAACGGATTTAAAACCTTAATGATTCTTTCTGACACCTATAACACACCTTTCGATGAAAACAGAAAAGGTTT
The DNA here is from genome assembly GCF_963971605.1 of uncultured Xanthomarina sp. Lineage (NCBI taxonomy): Bacteria > Pseudomonadati > Bacteroidota > Flavobacteriia > Flavobacteriales > Flavobacteriaceae > Xanthomarina > uncultured Xanthomarina sp. The sequence goes on along the minus strand of NZ_CAXATZ010000068.1, from coordinate 2,000 downwards.
AAATTTAGGGGAAGCTGCTGCTTTTTTAGTCTTGGAATCTGATGCTGTGGTAAAAGCAGAGAACAAACCGGTTTTAGGCTATGTTAAAGGCTATGGGAATGCCAACGATGCGTTTCACCAAACAGCTTCTTCCGATCATGGAGATGGAGCCACTTTGGCCATGGAAAAAGCACTTAAAGTTGCTGGATACACTCCAAAAGACATAGACTATATCAATGCACATGGAACGGCAACAGGCAATAACGATTTATCCGAAGGCCGAGCCATCATTCGTGTGTTTGGTGAAGATGTGCCAGATTTCAGTTCCACAAAGGCCTATACTGGGCATACTTTGGCTGCAGCTGGAGCCATTGAAGCTGTGTACTCCATTTTAGCAATGCAAAACAATGTGATATTTCCCAATCTGAATTTTAAAACCCAGATGAAAGAATTCAACATCACACCTCAACTGGAACTTAAAGAAAAAGAACTGCAAACCGTTATGTCCAATTCCTTTGGTTTTGGAGGTAATTGTTCAACAGTTATTTTTTCTAAGAACCAATAATTGATAACCGACATGAAAAAAGTCTACATCAATAGCATAGCAAGTATTTCCCCTCAAAAAACCTTTGATAACTCAGAGTTTTTAGACGAGATAATTATACATGAGGACCAAGTTGTTTTTGCCGTGGAACCTGTTTACAAAGATTACATTCCACCAGCTGCTGCCAGACGTATGGCAAAAGGCATTAAAATGGGAGTGGTTGCCTCTAAAATGGCATTACGCGAAGCTGGTTTGGAACAAGTGGATGCCATTATCACTGGAACCGGAATGGGTTGTTTGCGCGATTCCGAAAAGTTTTTAAGTGGCATTATTGATAATAACGAACAGTTTTTAACTCCTACTTCCTTCATTCAATCCACTCACAATACAGTTGGTGGACAAATAGCCTTGGAGCTACAGTGCAAAGGCTATAATTTCACCTATGTACATGGTAGCAATTCGTTTGAATCGGCTTTATTGGATGCCAAGTTGCAGTTGGAATTGGAAGAAGCAGAAAACATACTTATTGGTGGTGTGGACGAATTAGCAGACCATACAACCAAATTAAATAAAATCATCCATCATATTAAAGACAAAAAAACAAGTTCACACAACCTTTTAGACTCTAAAACTAAAGGGGCTGTTTTTGGAGAAGGTGCCAATTTCTTCGTACTTTCCAATAAAAAACAAGCTACTGCTTATGCTGAAGTGGTTTCGGTGAAAATATTCAACACCTTGTCTGAAAGTGACGTTGCAGAAACTGCCTTGAGCTTCTTAAAGGAAAATAATTTAACAGTTGAAGCTATTGATGCCATTGTTTTAGGTAGGAATGGTGATGTGGAATTTGATGGGTTTTATACCAAATTGTCTTCAAGCCTATTTAGCAACACACCACAAATTTGCTACAAACATCTTATTGGGGAATTTAATACAGCATCTCCTTTCGGAATTTGGTTGGCTTCCAAAATACTAAAAACACAGAACGTTCCAAATGTTTTAAAATGGAACGAAAAAAATACATCCTCTTATAATACCATTTTACTTTACAACCAGTATCGTGGAGAAAACCATAGTTTCACTATACTAAAATCATGCTAAACTTTAAAACAGTAAATAGCTTGGCTTTTATTCTTTTGGTTGGTTTAATTGTGGCTTATTTTCTGTTGGATATATCCTTTTGGTGGTTTTTGTTGTTAGGTATAATTTGGTTCAGCTTTACTGCTTTAGGTTCCGGATTGATAGGTTGGAACTATCATATTGAAGCTTTTAATTGCCATCCCACTATTTCAAAAAACCATGTGGCCATTACCTTTGACGATGGTCCAAATCCTGCTTTTACTCCACAAGTTTTAAAGCTCTTGGAAAAATACAACGCCAAAGCCACATTTTTCTGCATAGGATTACATATTGAAAACCATCCAGGCCTTTTTAAAAACATTATAAAAATTCACCTTCTCTTGGACTCAATGGTATACAA
>NZ_CAXATZ010000067.1:0-3833 GCF_963971605.1 uncultured Xanthomarina sp. | reverse complement strand
GTAAGCTGGCTCTGGTAATTGAGCTTTCGGGCCTTACCGGGTTTTACACTGATGCACGCACCTGCCTGCTCTTAGGTTTGCAAAGTTTGGTGCCAAACCATTAAACGGCTCTTATACAAACACATTAAGTGAAAGGTTAAATCTACTCCTCCAACAACCCAGCTACAAACTGGTCAAACTCTTCTGTAAACTCTGTGTACTTGTCTCCAGTTGCTGGACCGTTAAAACCTGTATGGATTTTTCTAACGGTTCCTGTTTTATCTATAAAAATAGTGGTAGGATAGCTTAACACGTGGTTTAACATAGGTAGTTTTTCTTGGGCAGACACCTTACTGGCTGTTCCATATTGTGCCAATAGCACAGGATAATCAATGTTCAATCTGTTTTTAAGCCTTTCTATATTGGTAAAGGCTTTTTCTTCTGTTTTGGTGTATTCAAATGCCAAACCTACAATTTCAAAATCTTTGTCTTTGTTGTTTTTATAATAATTTGCCAGGAATTTGCTTTCATCCATACAGTTAGGACACCATGTACCCATAATTTGCACCAAGACCACTTTGTTCTTAAAACGCTCATCGTTTAAGGAAATGGTGTTTCCATTTGCATCCGGAAAGGTAAAAGTGACTTTGTTATAGCCTTCTTTTAAAAAGGTTAAATTGTTGGCATCAGGCAATTCAAAAAACTCATTTCGTTTTGCGATAAAAGGTTCTTTAAAATGGTTTCCAGAATAGAACATGCCTTGCATGCTACTATCGGTTACCGTGGCATTAAACAAATAGGCATGAGCACCATCAAAAGTAGAAAGTTTTAATTGATTTCCATCCAGAACTCCCTCCAGATATCTGTAATCTCCAGTCATGGTCCTAAAGGTTCCCGTTACTTTTTGATGGTCTTGTTTAAAAATCCCTTTGGCCACATAGCTATCAGCTTCAGAGTCTGGACTAAAAGTCGTTTCCCAGTTTCCGGAAACATTGGTAATGGGTTTGCTTTTGGCTTCAAAGCGTTTGGATACACCAAAATAAGCTGTGATAGGAACGGCTCTGTTTAAATCGTCCTTAATGTAGTTTCCTTCAAAACCATTTTCCGTTAGTTTCGCAGCTATATAGCTGTCAAATACAGGAGGTTTTATAAACACAGAATCGTTTCTATAGGAGATTTCATCGACTTCAATCTGTTCTTCAGCATTAAAAATTTGAAGTTTGTTGCTGGATAGCACTTCAAAGATAAAAGGCATGTCCAGACTGTCATTTACTTTTAAAAGTGCTTGGTAGGTCCCTACTTTTAAATTTTTGGGACCTTGTTGCTTTTCTTCTTTACAAGAAACTAAAAGAATTAAAAGACTCAATAAACTAATGACTCGCATAAAGGAATTGGCTTGTTTAACAAAAAAGCGACCTAGAGGTCGCTTCATCTTATTTATTTTTTCTTCGGATTAAATATAGGAAGCAATTGGGTTGAGACTTCACCAAAACCAATTCTGGTGCCATCTTTTTCACAATAACCTCGCATAATAACTGTATCGTAATCGTTTATAAACTTTCGTTCTGTCCCATCATTCAAGGTAATAGGCTTCTCTCCTCTCCAGGTCAATTCCAACATAGAACCATAAGAATCTGGTGTTGGTCCAGAAATGGTTCCAGAGCCCATCATGTCTCCAGAATTTACTGGGCAACCGTTAATGGTATGATGTGCCAATTGTTGTACCATGTTCCAGTACATGTATTTAAAATTGGATTTGCTAATAACGGTTTCTTTAGCTGTTTTAGGTTTGATGGCCACTTCCAGCTTAATATCATAACTTTTCTTGCCTTTATACTGTAAATAAGGCATTTGAGGCTTTAACGGTTTTGGACTCTCCACACGATAAGGTTCCAATGCATCCAAAGTGACAATCCATGGCGAAATGGATGATGCAAAGTTTTTTGCCAAGAAAGGCCCTAAAGGCACATATTCCCATTTTTGGATGTCCCTAGCAGACCAGTCGTTAAATAATACCAATCCAAAAATGTACTCTTCAGCTTCATCTATTGGAATGGGTTCTCCTAAATCGTTAGCATCTGTAGTAATAAAGGCCATCTCCAGTTCAAAATCCACCAATTTGGAAGGTCCAAAAACAGGGGTATCACTTCCTGCAGGAAGCGTTTGTCCTTGAGGTCTGTGAATAGGTATTCCCGAAGGGATGATGGAACTGCTTCTACCATGGTATCCCACAGGAATGTGCAACCAGTTTGGCATTAAGGCGTTTTCTGGATCGCGAAACATGGTCCCTACATTGGTAGCATGCTCGATACTGGAGTAAAAATCGGTGTAATCGCCAATTTGAACAGGTAATTGCATTTCTATTTCATCTAAGCGAAATAGGACAATTTCCTTATGTTTTAGGTTGTTTTTCAGTTCGTTATTCTCTGCATCAAAAATATCTGCTATTCTGTTTCTAACAGCTCTCCAGGTTTTTCTACCATCGGCAATAAAGTCGTTTAAAGTATCTTGAAGAAAAATATCGTCGGTCAACGGAATTCCTTCAAAATAACCCAACTGGTGCAAAGCCCCTAAATCTATGGCTGTGTCCCCTATCCGTGTTCCAATGGTAATAATATCGTCTCGTGTTAAGAACACGCCAAAAGGAATGTTTTGAATGGGGAAATCGGAGTTTTTATCGACGTGTAACCACGATCTTCTATCTGGATTGTTAGCTGATATTGGCATAACTGTTTCTGTGTTTTATATTAATAAATTCTATTCAAACCTACATAACTTTTTATTTTTAAACTAATAATAAAGGGAAAATGTGGTTTCACTTTATGCATTAAAAAAAATGCGAAAAGCGAAGTAAATATATGTTTTTTGATGAATTAAACTAATCTATTTGTTATTTTTGACATGATTTTAACTATAAGGAGATTTACCCTTGAAAGTACGTTAGCGGTTTGATGTTTGTTAAGGTGCCCATACACCTTAAAAACTTATTGACCCAACGGCTTAAAAGACCACAATAGTTTTAAAACATCCTCTTAGAGTCATCATCTTTAACTTAAAAATAAAATATAAATTAAAAATATATCTATATGCAACGCGACGAACAAATATTCGAATTGATAGAAGCCGAAAAACACAGACAATTAGAAGGTATCGAATTGATTGCTTCAGAAAATTTTGTAAGCAACCAAGTAATGGAAGCTGCTGGTTCTGTTTTAACCAATAAATATGCCGAAGGCTATCCTGGCAAACGCTATTATGGAGGTTGCGAAGTGGTGGATGAAGTAGAGCAATTAGCCATAGACAGAGCCAAAACCTTGTTTAATGCTGAATATGTTAACGTACAACCACACTCAGGAAGTCAGGCAAACACAGCTGTTTTTGCTGCTTGCCTTAAACCAGGCGATAAAATATTAGGTTTCGATTTATCCCATGGTGGTCATTTAACTCATGGGTCTCCAGTGAATTTTTCCGGAAAACTCTATAACCCGGTTTTTTATGGTGTAAAAAAAGAAACGGGACTTATAGATTACGAGCATGTGGCAGAGATGGCCGAAAAAGAAAGACCCAAATTAATTATTGCTGGTGCTTCTGCATATTCCAGAGATATGGATTTTAAACGTTTTAGGGACATAGCAGATGGCATTGGTGCTATTTTATTGGCAGACATTTCCCATCCTGCTGGCCTGATTGCCAAAGGTATTTTAAACGATCCTCTTCCTCATTGCCATATTGTGACCACAACAACCCATAAAACCTTACGTGGTCCAAGAGGTGGCATGATCATGATGGGGCAGGATTTTGACAATCCGTTTGGGTTAAAACTCAAAAACGGCATCTTGAAAAAAATGTCTTCA
>NZ_CAXATZ010000066.1:0-4695 GCF_963971605.1 uncultured Xanthomarina sp. | reverse complement strand
GCGTGGACTACCAGGGTATCTAATCCTGTTCGCTCCCCACGCTTTCGTCCATCAGTGTCAATGTATTGTTAGTAATCTGCCTTCGCAATCGGTATTCTATGTGATATCTATGCATTTCACCGCTACACCACATATTCTAACTACTTCACAATAATTCAAGACAACCAGTATCAAAGGCAATTCTACAGTTGAGCTGCAGGATTTCACCTCTGACTTAATCATCCACCTACGGACCCTTTAAACCCAATGATTCCGGATAACGCTTGGATCCTCCGTATTACCGCGGCTGCTGGCACGGAGTTAGCCGATCCTTATTCTTACAGTACCGTCAAGCTCCCTCACGAGGGAGTGTTTCTTCCTGTACAAAAGCAGTTTACAACCCATAGGGCAGTCTTCCTGCACGCGGCATGGCTGGATCAGGCTCCCGCCCATTGTCCAATATTCCTCACTGCTGCCTCCCGTAGGAGTCTGGTCCGTGTCTCAGTACCAGTGTGGGGGATCCCCCTCTCAGGGCCCCTATCTATCGTCGCCATGGTAAGCCGTTACCTTACCATCCAGCTAATAGAACGCATGCTCATCTTTTACCGATAAATCTTTAATATGGCCTTGATGCCAAGGCCATATACTATGAGGTATTAATCCAAATTTCTCTGGGCTATCCCCCTGTAAAAGGTAGATTGCATACGCGTTACGCACCCGTGCGCCGGTCGTCAGCGGGCGCAAGCGCCCCTGTTACCCCTCGACTTGCATGTGTTAAGCCTGCCGCTAGCGTTCATCCTGAGCCAGGATCAAACTCTTCATCGTTAATTTTTAAATGTTATTTAACAACTAATCGAATGGTTTTAATTCAGGTTCTCAAAATGATTTATTCTCTTGTCCGGCCCAACCGTTTCCAGTTGGACCTTACGCTGTCAATTCAATATGTCTATGAACTTTTTTTTGTTTCCCTAAGGCGTTTATCTCTTAAGCGGGTGCAAATATAAAACCCTTTTTTTATCCATGCAATGTTTTTTTGCTTTTTTTGAAAAAGTTTTTTCAACCCTCTCAAAACCACCGAAAAAACACGTACCGCATGAACTTGTTGCTCTCCAAAAAACATCCCGGTTTTTTGAGGGTGCAAATATAAACCCTTTTTCCTTACTTCAAAGCTATTTTTTATATTTTTTGAAAGTTTTTTCGAAACACCCAAAAAAAACAAAAAACAACCTGTAAATGAACTTCACCTAAACGTGTGTACCGTTTTTAGCGAGTGCAAAGATACAACCCTTTTCCTTTATCAAACAAACTTTTTGCAAAGTATTTTTTAAAGGATTTGCAGGTGTTTCTTTTAGAGGGGGTTAGCTTGTGTTTTTTTTAGTTCAAGTTTCTTTTAAGCGTTAAGGATTGAAACGGCATCCTTTTTTTAAGGATTGAATTGTCTTGTTTTTTTATTTACAAGAACTAAAGACTGAGATAGGTTATGAATATATTGTATATATAATGTCTAAAAAAAGATATAGTGTAAAGCCTGACCTTTTGTTGCACAAAAGGGAACGCCCTAATCTTAATGCTTAAGTATTGATAGTAATTTTGAATAAAGAAGACAAAATATATAGGATGCTTTAAATTAATACCTATATATATATTGTATGTGATTGTTTATCCTATTATCTTTGCATCTTATTTTACTTTAAAAGATTTATGATGATACAGATTACATTGCCAGATGGTAGTATTAGGTCGTTTGAAAAAAACACGACAGCAATGGAAGTTGCCAAAAGCATTAGTGAGGGATTTGCCAGAAATGTTATTTCGGCTAAATTTAACGATACAGTTATTGAAACCACCACTCCTTTGACTACCGATGGCTCTTTAATCTTATATACTTGGAATGACGATGAAGGCAAAAAAGCTTTTTGGCACTCATCTGCACATATTTTAGCTCAAGCTATTGAGGAGCTGTATCCAAATGCTAAATTATGGGTAGGTCCTGCTATTGAAAACGGGTTTTATTACGATATAGATTTAGGTGAAGACTCTATATCTGACAAAGACTTTAAACGCATTGAAGACAAGATGCTTGAAATTGCCAGGGGAAAACATGAATTTAAGATGCGATCTATTTCCAAAGCAGAGGCCATTTCTTATTACAGAAACAAAAACCCTTACAAAGTAGATTTAATTGAAAATCTTGAGGATGGAACCATTACATTTTGTGATCACTCTACTTTTACCGATTTATGTCGAGGTGGCCATATTCCTAACACAGGAATTGTTAAGGCTGTGAAGATTTTAAGCGTAGCAGGTGCCTATTGGAAAGGGGATGAAAACAACAAACAATTAACAAGAGTCTATGGGATTTCCTTCCCTAAGCAGAAAGAGCTTACAGAGTATTTGGAACTATTGGAGGAGGCCAAAAAAAGAGATCACAGAAAACTTGGCAAAGAGCTGGAGTTGTTTACTTTTTCTCAAAAAGTAGGTCAAGGGCTTCCGTTGTGGCTTCCAAAAGGGGCTGCTTTACGTGAACGTTTGGAAAACTTTCTAAAGAAAGCACAAAAAAAAGCTGGTTACGAAATGGTTGTGACTCCTCATATTGGACAAAAAGAACTCTATGTAACGTCTGGACATTACGCGAAATATGGTGCAGATAGTTTTCAACCCATACACACCCCAAAAGAAGGGGAAGAATTTTTATTAAAGCCCATGAATTGTCCGCATCATTGTGAAATATACAATAGTTCTCAATGGTCTTATAAAGAATTGCCGAAACGTTTTGCCGAATTTGGCACTGTTTATAGGTATGAACAAAGTGGCGAATTGCATGGTTTGACCCGAGTAAGGGGTTTTACCCAAGATGATGCCCATATTTTCTGTACACCTGAACAATTGGACAAGGAATTTAAGGATGTGATAGATTTAGTACTTTATGTTTTTGGATCATTAGGCTTTGAAAACTTTACAGCTCAAGTATCATTGAGAGATCCAGAAAACCCTGAAAAGTACATTGGTGAAGATCATTTATGGGAAAAAGCAGAGCAAGCCATTATTAATGCTGCCAAAGACAAAGGATTGAATTTTGTTGTGGAAACAGGTGAAGCAGCTTTTTATGGCCCAAAATTGGATTTTATGGTTAAAGATGCCTTGGGAAGACAATGGCAACTTGGCACCATACAAGTAGACTATACCCTTCCAGAACGTTTTGATTTAACCTATAAAGGCAGCGACAACGAATTACATAGACCTGTAATGATCCATCGTGCACCTTTTGGGAGCATGGAACGTTTTATTGCCATTTTACTGGAACATACTGGAGGAAATTTCCCACTATGGCTCATGCCAGACCAAGTTATTGTGCTCTCAATAAGTGAGAAATATGAAAAATACGCGAAAAAAGTTTTAAATGTGTTAGAAAATAACGAAATTCGCGCCCTAATTGATAATAGAAATGAAACCATGGGGAAGAAAATTCGGGAAGCCGAAATGAAAAAAATCCCATACATGGTGATAGTTGGAGAAAACGAGGAGCAAGAAAACAAAATTTCGGTTCGCCAGCATGGTGGTGAAGATCTTGGCATGATTACTGTTGAAGGTTTAACCAATATTATTAATGAAGATATAAAAAAATCATTAAAAACATTTTAAAAATAAGTTTAACTAAAATTATATAGCCATAGCAATACGTAGAAGAAAACAAGTCACAAGACGAGTAAATCAAGAAGATCAGCACAGGATTAATTCTAAGATAAGATCGGAAAAAGTGCGTTTAGTAGGTGATAACGTTGAAGTTGGGATTTACCCAATTAAGGACGCACTTGCCATAGCAGACGAACAAGGTTTAGATCTTGTAGAGATATCTCCTAAAGCAGACCCACCAGTTTGCAAGGTTATGGATTATAAAAAGTTTCTTTATGAGCAAAAGAAACGTGAAAAAGCTTTAAAATCTAAAGCGAGCAAGGTTGTTGTTAAAGAAATAAGATTTGGTCCTCAAACAGACGACCATGATTATGAATTTAAAAAGAAACATGCTGAGAAATTTTTAAAGGAAGGCGCAAAACTAAAAGCGTTTGTATTTTTTAAAGGTCGATCGATAGTGTTTAAAGAGCAAGGACAGATTTTGTTATTAAGATTAGCCCAAGATTTAGAAGAGTTAGGCAAAGTTGAACAAATGCCTAAATTGGAAGGAAAACGTATGACCATGTTTATTGCTCCCAAAAAAACAAAATAATACCTGAACAACTATCAGGTTTAAGATAATAAGTGAAATAATAATCAAAACTAGGAGAACAAGATGCCTAAAATGAAAACCAAATCTAGTGCCAAAAAACGTTTTAAATTAACAGGTACTGGTAAGATTAAAAGAAAGCACGCTTTTAAAAGTCACATCTTAACAAAGAAGTCTAAAAAGCGTAAGTTAGCATTAACTCACAGTACTTTAGTACACCCGAGTGATGAGAACAACATTAAAGAACAATTACGATTAAAGTAATCGCGTTCGGTTAAATTAATTATAAACCCTGGAGTTGGGCAATAAAAGTATTCGAAATTCAGACATTATAGTTAAGAATTATTGGGTCGCCTACTACAAAAAACAATTTAAATTATGCCAAGATCAGTAAATTCTGTAGCAAAAAGAGCCAGAAGAAAAAAGGTTCTTAAACAAGCAAAAGGTTACTTTGGACGTCGTAAAAACGTTTGGACAGTAGCAAAAAATGCGGT
>NZ_CAXATZ010000065.1:0-4706 GCF_963971605.1 uncultured Xanthomarina sp. | reverse complement strand
ATGCTGCTGCCATGTTATCTAACTTAGGTATTTCGGAAGATTTGCATTACACCCTAATGAAAGATTTGGATGGCAAACAAAAAGTACGTGTGCTTCTTGCACAAGCCTTATTTGGAAATCCGGATGTTTTGATCATGGATGAGCCTACCAACGATTTGGATTACGAAACCATTTCTTGGCTGGAAAACTTTTTGGCAAATTATGATAATTGTGTGATTGTGGTGTCTCACGACAGACACTTTCTGGATGCTGTTTGTACGCATATTTCCGATATAGATTTTGGGAAAATAAACCATTATTCCGGAAACTATACCTTTTGGTACGAGTCTTCGCAATTGGCTGCCAGACAACATGCGCAACAAAACAAAAAAGCCGAAGAAAAGAAAAAGGAACTGGAAGAATTTATCAGACGTTTCTCTGCCAATGTTGCCAAGTCCAAACAAGCAACCAGTAGAAAGAAAATGATTGAAAAGCTGAACATTGCAGACATTAAACGTTCAAGCAGAAGATATCCTGCCATCATTTTTGAAAGGGAAAGAGAAGCAGGAGATCAAATATTGAATGTAGAAAACCTTTCTGCTTCCTTGGAAGGGGATGTCCTGTTTAGTAAATTGGACCTGAACTTGGTTAAAGGGGATAAAGTGGTGGTGTTTTCAAGGGACTCAAGAGCCACTACTGCTTTTTATGAAATATTAAACGGAAAAGCCAAACCAGATTCTGGTACCTATGACTGGGGAATTACCACTACACAATCTTATCTGCCATTGGATAACAGCGAATTTTTTCAAAACGATTTATCTCTAGTGGATTGGTTGCGCCAATGGGCAAAAACCGAAGAAGAACGAGAAGAGGTATATATAAGAGGCTTTTTAGGGAAAATGATTTTTAGTGGAGATGAAGCCTTAAAAAAATCGAATGTGCTTTCCGGTGGTGAAAAAGTAAGATGCATGCTAAGCAGAATGATGATGGTTAGAGCCAATGTTTTAATGCTGGACGAACCAACAAACCACTTGGATTTAGAGAGTATCACAGCGTTTAACAACTCCCTTAAAAACTTTAAAGGCACTGTGTTGTTTTCTACCCACGATCATGAATTTGCTCAAACCGTTGCCAATAGAGTTGTGGAATTAACACCTAATGGCGTGATAGATAGATACACCACTTTTGATGAGTATATGCAGGATCCTAAAATCAAGGAACTGCGAAACAAAATGTATGCTGTAACGGTATAAAAACATGGCAGAACAAAGCTGTCACAGTTTCCAAGAATCTTATAAGACCAACTTCCAAGTTTTGGAATCAAAATAAAATAAAGAGCCTTACAAACTGTGAAAGCCACCCAATATCAAGATTGGAGTTCAGCTGTAACACTTTCAACAATGGGAACAGCAGCATCCAACTCGTCTTCACTTACAAATATTTCCTGATATCCTGGTACAGAAGACCCAAATCCAGCCAATCTGCCAGATTCTGTTTCGTCTTTTACAATTGGACTAATGCCTACTGCATCCAGTTTATCCACGATAAGTTGTGCAATAATAAAACTGCCTGTATAAATTTTCACATAACTAGAATCCATAGCATTTAAAATTAAGAGTTTCTTAAAGATACAACATTAGTGCTTAAATAATAGTTAATATTTTTAAAATATATCTTGGGAATTACCATATCCAACTCAGGCTAAATTTAAAAAAATGAGCAAAATATAAGTTTGTTAAATTATATGATTATATTTGTTTATTATTAAATATTATAAATTATTACAATGAGTAAAGGAACAGTAAAATTTTTCAACGACTCCAAAGGATTTGGTTTTATAGTTGAAGAAGACACAAACAAAGAACATTTTGTTCACATTTCTGGTTTAATCGATGAGATTCGTGAAGGTGATGTAGTAGAATTCGATTTACAAGAAGGAAGAAAAGGAATGAACGCAGTAAACGTTAAAGTATTATAATATATATTTAACTTATTGAAGACATTAAAAAGCCTCGAAATTCGAGGCTTTTTTTTATGCTTGATATAAATGGTCTTTATCTAAGTTCCGCTCCAACTTCTTTAGCAAAATTGTCTTGAAGCTTGTTCATTATTTTATCTATTTGTTTATCTGTAAGCGTTTTATGTTCATCTTGAAATGTAAAGCTCACTGCATAACTTTTCTTTCCTTCAGGTAAATTATTTCCTTGATAGACATCGAATAAATTTACGTTTTTAAGCAAGTTTTTTTCGGTGTTATTGGCAATTCTATCTATGTCCTCAAAGGAAACAGATTCGTCCAGCAACAAAGCAAAATCCCTTTTAACTTCAGGATATTTAGGTATGTTTTTAAACACTATGGTTTTATGTTTTGCAAGATCAATAACTTCATCCCAGTTAAAATCGGCAAAAAGAACATCTTGGGAAATTCCAAAATGTTTTAAAATGGATTTTTTCACCAAGCCAAACTCAACCACCTGCTTCTTCCCTATTAAGAATATGATGCCTTCACTAAACACATCGTTTTTAAAAGGTGAGGTCTTTAAAGCTGTTAGTCCCAATCGTTCCAATACACTCGTAACAATTCCTTTTAAATAGAAAAAATCTGAGGTTAGTGAAGCCACATTCCAGCGTTCGATTTGCTTGTTTCCTGTAACAAACAAAGACAGGTGTTTAAGTTCTACCTTTTTGTTGTTGTAGTTATGGTAGGTTTTACCAAATTCAAATAATTTTAGGTCGTCTCTTTTTCTATTGATGTTATGGCTTACATTTTCCAATCCGGAAAACAAGACAGATTGCCTTAACACACTTAAGTCATGACTTAAAGGGTTTAACATGGCCACATGATGTGCTTCATCTAACTGTTGGCTTAACTTAGAATAATCTGGAGACGTTAAAGAGTTTGTAAGTGTTTCAAAAAAGCCTTGGGATGCCAATTGGTTACCAATGATGTTTTGCAGTTTATAATCTTCAAATCTGGAGGTATTGGAAATAGAAGCATTCAGTTTTTCGGTAGTCTTTATATTGTTATAACCATATACCCTTAATATTTCCTCTATAATATCGGCTTCGCGTTGTACATCGTTTCTGTAAGCTGGAACTGTTAGCCCCAAACCTGTTTCGGTAACATTGTTTATCTTGATATCCAAAGACATCAAAATGCTCTTAATTATATCTTTTGGAATGTCCTCTCCAATAAGTTTTTTAGCGTTCTCAAAAGTTAATCTTACTTGAAAATCTTCGATTTTATTTGGATAAAAATCCACGATATCACTGGTAATTTCCCCTCCAGCAATCTCCTGGATTAACAAGGCAGCCCTTTTTAAAGCATATTCCGTAATATTAGGATCTATCCCTCTTTCAAATCTAAAAGAGGCATCTGTGTTTATGTTATGTCTTTTGGCTGTTTTTCTAATACTTACAGGATTAAAATAGGCACTTTCCAGAAAAATATTGGTTGTAGTTTCTGTAACCCCAGAATGAATACCACCAAGCACACCTGCAAAACACATAGGCCCTTCGGTATTGCAAATCATTAAATCCTCTTGATGAAGTTCGCGTTCCAAACCATCCAGTGTGGTAAATTTTGTGCCTTGTGCCAAGGTTTTAACTTCAATTTTATTTCCAGTAATTTTTGCTGCATCAAATGCATGCAAAGGTTGGCCCAATTCGTGCAACACATAATTGGTAATATCCACAATATTGTTTTTTGGGGTTAGCCCAATGGCTTTTAATCTATTTTGCAGCCAGTTTGGGGAAGCTTCTACCTTAACTCCCGAAATGGTCAATCCGCAATATCTAGGTGCCAACTCTTTGTTTTTAACATCCACATCAATACGTAGAGTCCTGCTGTCCACATGAAAAGCACTTACTGAAGGTGTAATAAGTTCTAGATTAACATTTTTTTGCAACAAACCTGCTTTTAAATCGCGAGCAGTTCCAAAATGGCTCATGGCATCTGCCCTATTTGGTGTTAGTCCAATTTCAAAAACCTGGTCGTTTTCAACTTCAAATAGTTCTGCCACAAGTGTTCCTGGTTGTAATTGAGCATCCAAAACCATAATGCCTTCATGGGATTTTCCCAAACCAAGTTCATCTTCAGCACAAATCATTCCATGACTTTCCTCGCCTCGTATTTTTCCTTTTTTAATGGTCCAAGCTTCGCCTTCTTCAGTATATAAAGTCGTTCCGATAGTGGCTACAGGCACTTTCTGCCCCACAGCTACATTGGGAGCGCCACAAACTATTTGTAAAGGAGCACCTGTTCCAATGTTAACGGTTGTAAGTTTTAACCTATCTGCATTAGGATGTTGTACACAGGTTAAAACCTCACCTACCACAATACCTTCCAAACCTCCTTTTACAGATTGAAAAGCAACAACCCCCTCAACCTCAAGGCCTAAGTCTGTTAAAAGTTCACTAATTTGTTCTGGTGTCCAAGTAGTTTTTATAAATTGTTTTAACCAATTGTAAGAAATCTTCATATTTGCTTTATTCTTTAAGAGGGCAAAGATAAAATATTGCTTTTTAGCATTCAAACAATGTCTCGAAAATTGTAGGGAATAAATGCTTTAAAATCTTAAGAACAAGTAAACCGTAATTTCATTAATTGAAACAAAATTGTTAAAATTTTAACAATTTGGCATTATTCTTGTGATAAACGCCTTACAATCTGAACCATCGCTTATGAAAACTTATTTACTTTCCTGCCTCCTGTTTTACGCTGTTTT
>NZ_CAXATZ010000064.1:0-5954 GCF_963971605.1 uncultured Xanthomarina sp. | reverse complement strand
TCTCTCTTTTGTGCTTTCTGATTATCTAATAAATTTAATGAATTGTAAACTTAAGCCGTGTATAATTAATGGCCAGTTCTCGCCTACTTACGAAAATCCTCGCGGATTTTCTAGTCGGTTTTTATTTGTTAAATTAGGTGCTTAAACACGCCACTAATCATACACATCAACGTTGTGCATAATGTAAAAAAACGAAATCTGAAATGACACCAACCGAATTTGAAAATCATCAAGTATTTGAAAAACTTGACCAAATCAGTTCTCGAATAGAGGAAAAAGAATTAAGAGAATTAATTGGTGTTGACAGCATTAATTTTTTTGAAACAGCAATTGGATATCTAAAGGACAGATTAAAACTTACAATTCCAACGATTGTCCAAGAAGCTGAATTGACCAACATTTCAAAAGAAATTGAAAATTCGTTAACTCAAATAAACTCTTTTGTAGGAAATAAAAATACAGGTCATATAACGAATGCTACAAACCATTTATACACAGCAACCTCAAGAGTTCGAAATCTGCCTTTACCATTTGCGAAAAACGACTTTAATTTTTCAAAGAACATTGCAAACTTTGAAAAAATCACAAAGGAGAAATACGACTTATTAGAAACAGAAAATAAAGAACTTAAAAAGCAATTTGACGCTCTATCTAAAAAACTTGAAGAAACTGACAAAGCTTTAGAGAATGTAAATACTACTTTAAAACAAAAGGAGTTAGAAATACAAAACTTAAACAAGTCGTTCCAAACAAACTTTGAGGCAATAAAAAATTCCGCAACACAGAATTATGAACAAGACAGAAAAACTTTTAGAGCTGAATTCGATACGTCTAAAAAGACATTAGCGGACGAAGTTGAAAGCCTAAAGTCTGAAATAAATACAGGTACTGACCAAATAATAAAGGATTTAGAAGCTAAACTTGAAGAAGCTAAAAAAATTGTTGGAGTTGTAAGCGATAAAGCAGTTACAGGAAATTATCAAAAAGTAGCAAACAGTCATAAAACAACAGCTGACGTTTTCAGAGTAATAGCAATAATTCTTATGATTGGTCTTTCTGGAATTCTGATATATACTATTTGGGATATTAGCGGAGAAAACTTTGATTGGACAAAATCATTGATTAGAATTTTAGCAGCAGCTGCACTTTCATATCCTGCAACTTATGCAGCGAGAGAATCAAGTAAACATAGAAAACTTGAAGTGCTCAATCGAAAAGCCGAACTTGAATTGACAGCAATTAACCCATTTATTGAATTGTTACCCGAACCAAAGAAACAAGCTATTAAAGAAAAATTGGTTGAAAAATACTTTGGAAATAGCGGGAATTTGATGAATGATATGGACGACAAAAAAGAGGAAGATGTTTCTATAAGCTCAATTGAGAGAATAATAAAAACGTTACTTCCATTTATAAAAAAGTAAAACACTATGCACAACAATGGTAACCGTTGCACAACCCCATGATTTTACAAAAACATGACACAAAAACGCCCATTTTAAGGGCGTTTGTTATTTTTTACTAGCTGTTACAATGTAAATTGAAGTTGATGATATGGGCTTAAAATGACGTTTATAACAGCCTTAAAACGGTAAAAAACGAAGCGTAGACTTGCCGCCCCACTTTTTGTGCGTTTTTGGGTGAATTTCAAGTACTTTTTTAAGTTATAAGCAATGGCCGAGAGATGCATACATTTATTGGCCTGTTTAATACCTAGGGTATTCACTTTTCTTAAGCCCATAAACTGGGTAAGGGTCCCAAATACAGGTTCTACCGTACTTTGGCGCTTGGCTTTCATATAACGCCCCTGTGAAATTGTGTTCTGGTACCCGAACACTTAACTGAAAACTGTTGAATAATTTCTCTTGATACTCTTTTTTTCCTTGCATTCCTAAAAATAAGAACTTTCAGGCAATTCTTGAAATTTTAAACTATATTTGAATAGTTGTGCAACAGGCACAACGTATATAATCCATTGCTAGTACTCGCCTACTTACGAAAATCCTCGCGGATTTTCTATTCGGTTTTTATTTGCTAAATTACGTGCTAAACCACGCAACGTATCATATACAAAACCGTTACCCAACATACGGAAACAAAAAAATTAACTAACTTTAAAAAGTCTGAATTATGAAAAAACGTTTACTCATGTTTACTCTTACATTAACAACCGTTTCAATGTTTACCCAAAGCAACTATTACTACTATTACAAAGGAGGGAAAGTTTTTTTAAATTTAGATAAATCCTCATTATACATCAATACAGACAATACATTCCTAAAATCATCTGTGGATAACCAGAACCTTTTGGACTATACCCTAAAAACCGAAAGCAACCCAACAAATGGCGAGACAAATAAATGGTCTATTGTCGATTTTGAAACCCAACCAACAGATATTGAGTATTACCAAAAAATAAACTCCTTAAAAAGTATCAATACGGTTAATGTAGTTGCACCTGGCTTTACAACCATGGCTGGAAAGAAAATAGTATTGTCCAGACATTTTTACGTAAAGCTAAAACAAGCTAGCGACTTAAACCTGTTGCAACAAAAAGCCAATGAGTACAATGTAACCATAAAAAACCAAAACCAGTTTATGCCATTGTGGTACACTTTGGTATGTACTAAAAACACGATTGGCAACCCTTTGGAGGTTGCCAATGCCTTTTACGAAACAGGCTTGTTTGCTTCCAGTTCTCCAAACTTTATTTCCATAAGGGATGAGGAACCAACACCAACAACCCAAGCCATTGTAAATGGTCCTGTAAGTGGTTGCGTTAACGACCAATATTTTGGCCAACAATGGAACCTAGACAACACAGGACAGCAACTCTCCCAAAACCCTCCTGTTTTTGCAACAGCAGGTATAGATATTAATGCTTGTGAGGCTTGGAATATTACTAATGGTGACCCAAATATTAATATTGCCGTTATCGATTTAGGAGTAGAGTTAAATCATCCTGACCTAACAAATATGCATCTTTTAAGTTATGATACTGAAGACCCAATAAATAATCCCCAAAGTTTGGTATATGGGCCACATGGAACACATTGTGCTGGTATAATTGGAGCTACTCAAAATAACTCTATTGGTGTATCTGGTATTGCTCCAAATTGTAAATTAATGTCAATAAGTACAACTTTTTTAGTTTCAGAAAATATTGCCAATGGAATCAATTGGGCTTGGGAAAACGGAGCAGATATTATTAATAACTCTTGGCATGTAAATATTTACGATTCTTTAATAGAAGATGCCTTAAACAATGCTTTGACATTTGGCAGAGATGAAAAAGGATGTATAGTTGTTTTCACTTCTGGAAATATAGAAGGTACAATTACGGAATTCCCAGCTAATAATGATGATAGATTGTTAGTTGTAGGCGCTATATCACCATGTGGTGAACGAACCTCTCCAAATTCTTGTGATGGACAAACTTGGTGATGAATTGGATATAATGGCTCCTGGTACTTATATTCCAACTACAGACCCCACAATTAACGGTTGGGTGTCAGAAGATTATTATTTTGATTTTTTAGGGACTTCAGCTGCAGCACCTCATGTGTCAGCGGTTGCAGGTTTGATTCTATCTGTCAATCCAAACCTAACCAATTTACAGGTCAATGACATCATAGAAAGTACAGCGCAAAAGGTCAATGAAAACACCTTGTATTCCTATCAAAACCATACCAATAGACCCAATGGCACCTGGAACAACGAAATGGGCTATGGCTTAGTGGATGCTCATGCTGCGGTTGTTTTGGCACAAAGCATGAATACCAATACAGTGGATTTATATACCAAGGATACACCTCTTGATTTTGGCATAGAACCGAACACCAATCCAAACAGTACCTTTTTAAGTCAGGATATTTGGGTAAGGCACCAACCTGACGGTCTGACCAATTTTACACACCAAACACCTTATTCCTTTACTGATAACTACGTGTATGTTAGTGTTCGTAATAAAGGTTCTGTAACTTCCAGTGGTAACGACCAACTGCACCTGTATTGGTCCTCTTGGGGAACGATTTGGCCACACCATTGGATAGACCATTACGGTCCTGCATTTTCTAATGAAATTCCAGATTTGTTCGGTGATGAAGTTGGCAGTATTATTATACCTTCTCTTGCTCCAGGAGAGGATACCATTTTAGAGTTCCCTATGGGGTTTTATCCTGTATATCCTGGACTGTATGGCAGCTATTATAAACTCCTGACAAGGATTGTATCGACTGAAGACCCAATACAGAACGAAACATCCAATGTTTTTGATAATATCCTGAACAACAACAACATTGCCTCCAAAAATGTATGGGTTTCCAATGATAACGAACCGTATTATAGAACCGTTGGCACTGTTTACAACCCAACCGATAGTACAAAGACCTATAGTTTGGAATTCAGTGTGGATGAAGATGAATTTGGTAAGGCCATCTATAACGAATCCGAAATACACATAGACCTTGAACCGGAACTATACAACGCTTGGAACGATGGTGGCAAACAGGGCAATAACTTTAAAACCACAAACGAGGATAATGTAGTCATAGCGACACAAAACAACATGACCTTAAGCAATATTGCACTACAGCCCAACCAGTTGTATTCGCTTAACGCTACCTTTCATTTCCTGACCAAGGAGCTTACGGACAAACAGCAGTTCAATTATGTTGTAAAACAGTTTGATGCCGAAAATGGTGAACTGGTGGACATTGTACCCATTAAAATACAAAAGGAGTCACGACCGATATTTTTGGCCAATGCAGGAGACGATCTGGAAACGGACAAGAACGAGACTATCACCATAAGTGCGGAACAGATTAACGAAGCCGCTATATACAATTGGTACGACCCAGATGGCAACTTGATTTACCAAGGTAAGGACCTGACCGTTTCAGCAGACGTGACCCAAAAGTTCAAACTTGAAATTGTTGCAGATAGTGATGGCTTTAAGGACTACGACGAGGTGGACGTTACCGTCAACCAGTTTTATCTAAAAACCATGGTGCCAAATCCTGCCACGGACAATGTTGTTGTTAACTACAAGACCATTGATGTCAGTTCTGCTTATTTAATGGTTATAGGTACCAACAGTAACACGTCCAACAACTACATTATAGACACCAACTTAGAGGAGTCCACCATAGACATATCCAGTTACCCTATTGGGTATTATACCGTTGCACTTGTCTGCAATGGCACCATTGTGGATGCCAAAACACTTATTAAAAACTAATTGTTATGAAAAAAATCATTCTATTAACTGTAATCGCTTTAAGTGGCTATTTTGTAAATGGTCAAACAATACATTCTTTAAATGTCTCACCTAATGGCACGGATTCTGTTGATGTGAATTTGGAAGTAGTTGAAACACACTATATAAATTTCGTTAATCACAATTATGAATTTATAGGTAATCAAATCAATTTGAAAGTTTGTTACGAATATTCTACCCAAAATGTTGCACCTCTATTAAGCAATACATTTAACATACCAGTCAATAACCCGATTAACTATATTTTAAATTTGGAAATTTATAGAACTCCAATACTAACCACATGTGATTTCACTGATTTAACAGACAGCGCAACCATGCAGTTTACAACCCCTTTAACGGAAACGGTATATTTGGGTGTAGAGGACTTTGAACTTTTAGAAAACCAAATAAAGGTGTACCCAAACCCTGTTAAGGATATATTGTTTTTGGAAAACCCAAATAATTTAGTATTAAAAAATATTGCTGTATATAATATATTGGGCAAAGAAATAAAATCCTTTACAACTGGTCTTGAAAGATTGGATATGCAAAATTTGAACAATGGAATTTATTTCTTAAAACTGAATACAGACTACGGAATTATTACGAAGAAGATAATAATAAGTAACTGAAAAAAGTACGTTGGGTAACACCGGTAACCGTTGCACAACCCCATGATTTTATAAAAACATGA
>NZ_CAXATZ010000063.1:0-6693 GCF_963971605.1 uncultured Xanthomarina sp. | reverse complement strand
ATCGGGAAGGGGAGCTTAACAAAAGAAAGCCCTTACAGAGATGTAGGGGCTTTTTGGCTTAAAATATTACAAGGATGTTCTTTGTTCTTCGTTAAACATCAGTTACTTTTTTTTATAACGCCTTCCATACCACATTAATACTCCAGTAACAGGCAAAGTAGCTGTGAGCAAACTTATTAAAAAGGCCAGAATTTTTCCAGCAATCCCTCCAATGGCTCCAATATGTATATCATAATTCATACGTAGAATTTTATCGGCAAACTTGGCATCTTGATATTTCCCGTAAATGGCAGGTGTTTCCAATTCCTCTAAGGTGTTTTGATCAAAGAACCTATAATCCGAATCGTAATATAGCCCTTTGCTATTGGATACTTCCACATAAATACTTTCCTCATCAGTTTTGGGATAATGCAGCTCAAAAGACTCTGCATCTGGCGATTCCTTTAAAAGTTTAACTATCAAGGTATCCATTGGTATTATGCCTTCATTCATGGTAACTTCACTTTTATTTTCAGGAATTATAAAAGCTGGAACTTTGTCACCTCCTGTAGATTTATAAACCACATATTTCAACCAGTTGTATGAAATCACAGAGCCTGTAAAAGCTAAAATCAATGCCAATGAACAAACATAAAATCCAATAATGGTGTGCAAATCGAAATTTTTACGTTTCCAACGTGTGGTTTTTTTCCAATCGAATTTTAAACGTTGTTTTAAATTCTTTTTTTTCTTCGGAATCCAAAGTATGAATCCAGATATAATAATCATTATGAAGATTAATATAGAAGCTCCAACCACCTGTTCGCCTATGTCCTTGGGTAACCACATTCGCATGTGGCCTTTCAATATAAATGCAAAAAAACCAGATAAATGGTCATCAACTTGAATGACTTTACCAGAGTAAGGGTTTAAAAACACACTTTGATAAAATTCAGGTTCTGCATCGTAGAAAATGACTTCAATGGCATCATCTGCTTTTTTAAATAAGGTACCATGTACTGTATTGTTAGGAAACACGTTTTTAGCAAGTTGTTTGGCTTGGGTTGGAGTTAAAATGGCTTGGTTTTGTGGAACCACTTTTTTATAGTCGTCGTACAGGCTTTCTATTTCCTCTTTAAAAGCCCAGCAACAACCTGTAATAGCTACAATAAAAACCACAAGGCCTGTTGTAAGGCCTAAAATTTTGTGTAACTGGAATATAAATTTTTTAAATGTCATTAATATTATTTTTAAAAGAGCAACTTTTAAATAAGTTGCTCTTTACATACATACTTATTAAAATTGATATGAAAAGTTTGCCAAAAAGGTTCTAGGTGTTTGTGGATTAATGGTTGTCCAACCTTTATAGTATTCTTTGTTGAACGCATTGTTTAGTTTCAAACCAATTCTGTATTTGTTGGCTTGATAAAACACTGATGCGTTGGCAATGGTGTAACTTGGCAATATAAAATCGCCAGTAGATTCGTAATTAATGGCATAACGCTCACTTGCTCCATTAAAACCAAAACCAAGTCCAAACCCATCCAAAGCCCCTTCTTGAAACTCATAGTTAGCCCAGAAATTATACAAGGTTTCAGGTCCTGCTTCAAGAGGTCTTTTATTTAGGATTTCGGTATTGTCGGACTTAGTGGTTTCACTATCATTATTACTGAAGCCAGCTCTAATGTTCAAACCATTTACAGGGTTGGCATTCAGTTCAATTTCAAATCCTTTGCTAACGACCTCTCCACCTTGTATTTTGTTAAAAGGCGAAGATGGATCTGTAATTACCCTATCTTTAACTTTAATATCGTAGTAACTCATTGTAACATTCAATCGGTTGCTAAACAGGTTAGTTTTCACGCCAAACTCTAATTGGTTGGCTTGTTCTGGATCGAATGTTTTTAAGGTTTGTGGACCATCATCTGGATTTCCAACCAATTGAGGCGCTACATTTGTAAAGCCGTTTTGATAATTGGCAAAAACTGCAAGTTGGTCTTTAATGGGTTGGTATACGATTCCAAATTTTGGAGAAAGTGTGGTTTGGTTATAATCATCATCAGGATTTGTTAGGTCGCCTTCATTATCAAAATGATCCAAGCGAAGACCAACCATAGCCGATAGGTTTTCGGTAATATCTACCACATCCGAAACATATAAGCTATAGATATGATTTTTAGATTTTACATTGCTCACGCCTTGGGATGCTAAAGCTGCATCAACTCCTGCAGTAGATAACGGATAAGAATCTGTTTCAACTACTGATGTGAACGGGTTGTCGCCATTGGTTCCACCATCTGGAGTGACATTTCCATAAAAGGCATATCCTGTGCTATTGTTTGTTTGGGTTTCATTAAAATAATCCAAACCAATAACCACTCTGTTTCTTAAAGATGCTATTTTAAAATCACCTATAAAATTTTGTTGGATGTCTGTGGTTTGTGTGTTTGCATTTTGCTTGTTAACAAACCTTGTAAAGGTGTTTCCTTCCAATATTCCATAATCAAATAAATAGGAATAATATCCTTTGGTTGATGTGTTACTGGTAGATAATAAGGTTTGTGATTGCCAAGTATCTGATAATTTATAGTCCATTTCCACACGATAGTTTTGTGTTGGGTTTTCCAAGGTTAAATCGTTACTGGTAAAAGACAACTTGTTGTTGTAGCCTAATTCGTCCAGGTTTGATGCTGCCGAAGGCGCACTTCTGTTTAAGAACAAAAAGGTAGGATTGGTTTGTTCGGCCTGTGTGATTTCACCATAAAAAGAAAAGGACAGTCTATTGGTTACTTTATACGATAGAGAAGGTGCTATAAAAAACGATTTTCTAAATCCTGCGTCCTGGAAACTTTGTTCTGTTGTGTAAGCTGTGTTTAAACGGAAATAAATATTCTCTTTTTTACTTAAGGCAGTATTGAAATCACCTACAATTTGATTTAATCCGTAAGAACCCGAAGTAAATGATAATTCTCCACCTGTGCCCACATAAGGTTTTTTGGTTACCACATTAATAAGTCCACCATAAGAACTAACAGCATTACCAAACAATGTGGCAGATGGTCCTTTAAGAACTTCAATACGTTCAATATTTGCAGGATTTATGGTTCCGTTGGTTAAGCCAGGTAAGCCATTTACCAATTGGGGTTGCACAGAAAATCCACGAAGCGAGTAGTAACCAGCTCCATCTCCACCACGTCCAGTTGAGGTCCATAATTGCTCGACTCCAGTGGCGTTTTTCAAGGCATCATCGAAATTTGTAACGGTTTGTGATTTTAAAATTTCATTGGTTATCGTACTATAAACCTGTGTGTTTTCTATGTCTTTTAAAGGAAGCTTAGATACATAAGCTGTTTTCTTTCTGGAAAACATATTTCTACGTTCTCCATTGATTACTACTTCAGTTAAAATTTCATTTCCTTCATACAGGGTTATGTTTCCCAAGTCCAGATTTTGATTGTTGGAAATGGATAGGGCAATATCTTTAGTCTTAAAACCCAAATAGGAGAGGGTTAACACATAATCGCCACTTTCAAGATTGGAAATATCAAAGCTACCTTTTTCGTTTGTTTGAGCTCCTTTAGAGGTATTTTTTAAGGACACGTTGGCACCTATTATTGGCATTTGGTTACTGTCTGTAACGGTTCCAGTAATAGTAGCTTGTTGTGCAAAAGAAAAGTGTGTAAATAGTATAAATGCTAGGATTTGTAATGGGTATTTCATTTGTTTTTATTTAGACTTAATATAATTAGTTGATTTTCGGCAAAACTATTTATGATTTTCGATATACCCAAATTATTTATAATAAATCTAAATAAAGATTTTTAACTGCTTGATTTTGTGCTAATGCTTTATGAGTTTAAATAATTATATGTACAGTAAAAAGGTGTAATTGACTATACTAATTTCTTAATGTGACCTGAGAAGAAGGTTTAAAACGTTAGTAAAAATATCTTTTTTTATAGAAGAATAAATGTAACATCATATACAAAAGTAAGGGCATTTAAACCATGTTATATAGACTGGGTTCTGTTTCCATAAAACTATCTTATAGAAACACATACATTAACTTTTATTTTTTCACAAAATCAGGCCATCTATTTAAATATTCAATAAACTTTTTGCCTAATCCTTCCTTTGTAAGGTGTTCTTTTGAAACAGGAATAGCTATTGGATTAAAATTAGGATTTTCTATAACCAATTTTGGAAAGTTATGATGTAATATAGCCGATTTCCCTATAGTTACAAAATCCACTCCAGAATCTAATATTTTTTGCACATCGGCAGCATTACTAATTTTTCCAGCAACAGTCCATTTTACATGTTTAAAATTTAAGGATTTAAAATGTTCTAATAAACTGATGTTTTGATATTTTTCTTCATAGGGCATTTTAAAACAATCCCATAAGGATATATCAAGAAAATCAATAGCTCCATCATCGATTAATTTCTGACAAACCCATTTTATTTCATCAATGTCCATTCCAAATCTTTCTGGAGACAATCTAACACCAAGTAAAAAACTTTCACCACATGTTTCTCTAATGGCATTAACTATTTCAAATAGAAGTCGAGACCTATTTACTAATGATCCACCATATTCATCCGTTCTTTTATTTAATTCTGAACTTAAAAATTGGGTTAAAACATATCCATGAGCACCATGAACTTCCACACCATCATAACCACATTTTTTAGCCCGAATAGCTGCTGAAATAAAACTGTCTCTTAGTTGTTTAACTTCTTCTAAAGTAAGGCCTCTTGATTTTGTTTCTTCATTATCAGAAGGGCAAACAGGTTTTTCATTTATTAATTCAGCTGGAGTTCGCATTCCAGCATGATGTAACTGAATTACAGCTAAACTTCCATGTTCTTTAATTCGAGATGCTAATTTTATGTGTCCTTCGTTTAGATCATCACTAAAAATACCTAATTGACCAGGAAACCCTTTTCCAATTTCTTGCACATGCGATGCGCATGTCATTACCAACCCAAATCCTCCTTCTGCTCTCATTGTTAACCATTTTAATTCATCTTCAGAGAGTTTGCCATTTTCATGGCTTTGTTGGTTGGTTAATGGAGCTAACATAAATCTATTTTTCATGGATTTACCACAAGGAAAATTTAAGGTTGAATTGGCATTTATCATAATAAAATATTTTGAATGTAAATTTAAGTAGAAACTTAAATTAATACCTTTAAAAGCTATAACTTATAAAGAATTAATAATTTTTTTAAACTAATTCTAAAAAAGACCAAAAGGTATGATATTTATCATCTTTTGGCTAAGAAGGATTTCTCATATTTGTCGCTTATTTAATTTTAAAAAAAATTAAAAAGATGACTTTATCAAGATCCCTTCATACATTTCATATTCCAGTTATGGGTTTGGCTTATACCATAGATAGTCCCATTCGTGTGGCTCAATACGGTATTTCTTCTGTAATTTCTATTATAGACGATGAGCTCATGGAGAAAATGAATGCGTTTTACAGTAAAAAATTTAATTTACCCTATAGGGAGATTTCAAAAAAAGCCGAGGATTATCGTGCCAAGCGCATTACCTCTTATTTAAATTTGGTGGACAGCATTGTTAAGGACAAGTTTGCAAAATTTAAGGCAGAACTGTCTGAGAGTAAAGAAACTTTAGAAAAATTTTTGGCAACCTTACCTAATACATCGTCTTTTAAAGAAGGTCTTTCTGGGTTTTTAAATGAAGGTACGTTGTTAAAAGACAACATTAAAAATTATCTGGAAACACATTTAAAACCTGGAGACATTGATGTAAATATCATGACCAAAGTAGATAAGGATAATTTTGTGAAAGGCGACCCATTGCCTGTGGAATTTAACGATGCGCATGCGTCACTTCGAGGTTTTGCCGAGAGTGACTTAAACTCCTCTGTTGTGCTCTCTGCTGGTATGAATCCGAGATTGTACAGTTATTTTGAGAATTTTAAAGACTTTTTTCCAAACTCACAAGGACAATTGACAAAGAAAATTATTTTAAAGGTTAGCGATTACCGTTCCGCTACCATACAAGGTAGGTTTTTAGCTAAAAAAGGGCTTTGGGTTTCAGAATACAGAATAGAATCCGGTTTAAATTGTGGAGGTCATGCCTTTGCCACGGAAGGTTTTTTATTGGGTCCTATTTTAGAGGAATTTAAAAATAAAAAAGAAGCTTTGATACAAGATACGCACGAGGTCTTGGTTAAAGCATTGGATCAAAAAGGAATAGATGCTCCACAACAACCTTTGGATTTAAAAATTACGGTTCAAGGAGGTGTGGGAACTGCCAGTGAACACGAATTTCTTCTTGAAAATTATCAAGTGGACTCCGTAGGTTGGGGAACCCCTTTTTTGTTGGTGCCAGAAGCCACTTCCGTAGATAAGCAAACAAGGGATTTGTTGGCCAAAGCGCAAGAGAAAGACTTATACTTAAGTGGTATTTCGCCTTTAGGCGTCCCTTTTAATACTATTAAAGGAACCACCAACGAATTCTTCAAACAAAAACGTATCAATGATAACAAGGCTGGCAGTTCTTGTCCGAAGAAATTTTTGGCTTTAAGCAAGGAATTTGGTCCAGAAGGTATTTGTACAGCATCCAAAAAATATCAGGATGTGAAATTACAGGAACTGGAAAGCAAAAAGTTTGAGGTTTCACAAAATATGTACGAGAACGCTAAAGCAAAAATCACCGAAAAGGCCTGTCTTTGT
>NZ_CAXATZ010000062.1:0-6898 GCF_963971605.1 uncultured Xanthomarina sp. | reverse complement strand
ATGTTAAAGATAAATTTGAAACAGATCCAGTTACCAACAGAGATGGTAATAAAGTAGATTGGTTGGATTACCACTACAAAGGATTCCCATTAGTGGCATCTTTAACAAAAATGACCCAATTGCAAGCAGATGTTAAAACTACAGAATCTGAAGTGTTATCTTCTATGTTAGCTGGCAAATTAAAAGTTGAAGCGTCTTTAACAAACTTTGATGCAATTGTTGTTCCAGATAAAACAGCGTTCTTTTCTGGAGAAAACTTTACTGGTAGAATTATCTTAGGTAAAAATGATAAAACATTAAAAGCTGATAAAGTAGTTATCAATGGTCAAGAACTACCTGCAGAATCCATGCAAGCTGGACAAACATTATTGGATTTCCCAGCAGGAGCAGTAGGGGAAAGAGAGATTGAAGGTGAATTTCAATTTAAAGAAGGAGATTCCATCATTTCCATTCCTGTAAAATCAACTTACGCTGTTGTACCTAAGCCAAACTCTGCAACTATCTCTGCAGATAAAATGAATGTGGTATATCGTGGTGTTGCAAACCCAATGACTATTTCTTTCGCTGGAATTTCAGATAACAACGTATCTGCCAGTGCTCCAGGTTTAAGTAAAGGTTCTGGAGTTGGTAAATACGTTATGAACCCAGGCTCTGGTAGGGAAGTAACTATTAATGTCTCTGGTACGTTGCCAGATGGTAGTAAAGTAAGTGACAAAGCTACTTTTAGAATTAAAGATATTCCTAAACCAACAGGAACCATTAGTGGACAAGATGGAGTTGTGAAATTGCCACGTAACTCAGTAGAGATTGCCACTATTGGAGCTATGCTTGACGATTTTGATTTTGAATTACCAATTCAAGTAACCTCATTCAAAATTAAAGTACCAGGTCAACCTTCTGTAGATGTTAATGGAACAAAATTAAATTCTCAAGCTAAGAACTCATTGCGTAAAGCAAGACGAGGAGATGCCGTTCAAATATTTGACATTAAAGCACAAATTAGAGGAAATTCTTCTTATAAGTTAAAAGGAGTTTCACCTGTTATTGTTGAAATAGCAAACTAATAGACATTATCATCTTACATGATAAGCCCTAATTAATAAAATTAAAAAGATGAATTATAAAAGTTTTTTATTAACCGTTTTAAGCATATCGTTTGTATCTGCTTCCTTTTCGCAGGCCAACATTTTAAATGCTAAAAGCCCTGAAGAGATTGGTGTAAGAACCGAAGCTCAAAAGGCCGTAGACAACGATAAACCGTTAGAATATGGTTATGTGGATGATAGAGACATTATGTTTTCTAAAATGACTTGGGAAAGAGTGGTTCTGGACGAACGTGTTAATTTCCCTTTATACTATCCTGTAGACACTAACAATATTGGTAAAGACAGACGTTCTTTATTTGATGTGTTATGGAAAAACGTGAAAGACGGTAATATTGAAAACATTTATGACGATTCTTATTTTACAACCAAACGTACCTTAAAGGATATTAAATCTGCCATGTCCAAAGTGGATACTTTAGATATAGGTTACGAACAATTTAATGCCGATGGTTATGTAGATCCAGAGTATATTGTAAAACGTGATATTACATCTTACGATATTAGTGCTTATTTAATTAAAGGATTGTGGTATTTTGATAAGCGTCAGGCAGAATTAAAATACAGACTTCTTGGAATAGCACCTGCTGCTCCAGATGTTAACTTTATCGATTCTGATGATGAAGCAAACAAAGAGCCTATTCCTTTATTTTGGGTATTTTTCCCAGATGCAAGAGAGATTCTACACGAAGCAAAATCGTTTAACAACGAAAATAGTGCAGTGCCTTTCTCTTACGATCATTTGTTGAATTCCAGACGTTTCAACGGTTATATCTATAAAGAAGAAAATGTCTATGGAGACCGTAAAGTCACCGAATATATTTCTGAAAATGCTTTAATGCAACTTTTGGAGTCTGATAGAATTAAAGAAAAGATAAGAGATTTCGAACTGGATATGTGGGCTTATTAGTTAAAGCCTTATTATAAAATTTAGAATAAAAACGCTCACTTTTTGGTGAGCGTTTTTTGCTTGCCCTAAGGAGGAATATCAAATTTAACTTACATTTGCCCAAATGAAACAAGTAGATTATATCATTGTTGGATGTGGTTTGGCTGGAATAGCCTTTATGGAACAATTAATGGCTGCCAACAAAAGCTTTGTGGTTTTTGATGATACATCGCAACAATCGTCTGTAGTGGCTGGAGGTTTATATAATCCAGTGGTTTTAAAACGTTTTACATCTGTTTGGAAAAGCAATGAGCAATTACAATTGGCTTTGCCCATGTATCAGCATATAGAAAATAAACTTCAAATATCAATAGATTACAAAGTGCCTGTTTACAGACGTTTTGCTTCAATGGAAGAACAAAACAATTGGTTTGCAGCTTCTGATAATCCATTGTTAACAAAATATCTTTCACCTAAAATAATTAAGAACAGCAACCCAAACATCAAGGCCGAATATGGTTTTGGCGAAGTGTTGGACACAGGTAGAATTGATACATCTTCCTTGATAACAGCCTATAAAAAGTTCTTGTTGGAGAATAACCTGCTTTTTGAAGAAACCTTTCAGTACCATCAATTAAACATTCAAGAAACTGATGTTTCCTATCAAGATGTATGGGCGTCTCAAATAGTATTTGCCGAAGGTTTTGGTTTGGAACACAATCCGTTTTTTAATTATTTGCCTTTAAAGGAGTCTAAAGGAGAACTTTTAACCATTTATGCGCCAGCATTAAAAATAGATTATATTTTAAAATCCAGTGTGTTTATATTGCCATTGGGAGAAGATTTGTATCATGTTGGGGCAACATATAATTGGAAAGACAAAACCAATGCTGTTACCAAAGAAGGCAGGGAAGAGCTTCTAAACAAGCTTAAAACCTTTTTAAATTGCAATTTTGAAGTGGTTGACCAAGTGGCAGGAATAAGACCTACAGTTAAAGACCGAAGACCCTTGGTGGGAAGGCATCCAGAACACAACAACCTTTATATATTAAATGGCTTGGGCACCAGAGGCGTAATGATTGGCCCTTATGTTGCCAAACAGCTTTTTAACTTTATAGAACAACATGAAGTTCTGGAAGATGAGATCAATATCAATCGGTTTTAGGTTTTACCAAAGATTTGTCATAATGCATAAATAAGTTTATCCAGATGTTTCTGGAAAGGCGCATAATAACAGGATAAAAAACAATCAAAGTACCAACAATGGCAATAAAAGCAGTCATTAAACCACTGCCCAGGAACAAATAGCTAATTACAAATGCTGCAACTGCAAAGGCAATCCCAACAGCATAACTAACGTACATGGAACCATAAAAAAAGGAAGGTTCAATTCGGTATTTGGTACCACAATGGGAACAGGAATCATTGATTTTTAGAACATCTTTCAATATATAAGGGTTTTTGTTGGAATACATGGATTCTTGGTGGCATTTAGGACAAGCACCTGTAAATATGCTATAAAGTTTATTACCTTTTTTTATCATTGTTAAAACTATTACTTTTGCGCTTTGTAGCTTATCACAAAGCTATAACTTTATTTAAGAAATCTCTGTAACAATAGTCACAAAAATGCTGAACATCCATAATCTTTCTATTTCTTTTCAAGGGGAATATTTATTCGAAGACATAACCTTTAAATTAAGTCCTGGAGATAGAATAGGTTTAATAGGAAAGAATGGTGCAGGTAAATCTACCATGCTTAAAATTCTTGCTAAAGAACTAGAACCGGACTCTGGACAAATAGCAGCAGATAAAAATTTAAGCATCGGTTTTTTAAAGCAGGATATCGATTTTGAGCTGGGAAGAACCGTTTTAGAAGAATCTTACGAAGCCTTTAAGGATATTAAAACGCTTGAAGCCAAAATAGAGGACATCAATGAACAATTGGTAAAACGTACAGACTATGAAAGTGATGGATATCATCAACTAATGGTGGATTTAAACGAAATCCAACATCAATATGAAATTTTGGGAGGTTACAACTATCAAGGAGAAACCGAAAAGATTTTACAAGGTTTGGGGTTTAAACGAAGTGATTTTGAAAATCTTACAGATACCTTCTCTGGTGGATGGCGTATGCGAATTGAGCTGGCTAAGCTCCTGCTTCAAAATAACGACATTTTATTGCTGGACGAACCAACAAACCACCTGGATATAGAATCCATTATTTGGTTGGAAGGTTTTTTAAAAAACTATCCAGGAGCTGTGGTTATTGTATCTCACGATAAAATGTTTTTAGATAACGTAACAAATCGTACCATTGAAATATCCTTAGGTAGAATATACGATTACAACAAACCTTATTCAAAATTCTTGGTATTGCGTCAAGAAATTAAAGAACAACAGCTTGCAACCCAAAAAAACCAACAAAAACAAATAGAGCATACAGAAAAACTTATAGAAAAGTTTCGTGCCAAAGCTTCAAAGGCCACTATGGCTCAATCCTTAATAAAAAAACTGGATAGAATTGATAGAATTGAAGTGGATGAAGATGATCATGCAGTAATGAAATTAAACTTTCCTGTTTCAATTGTACCTGGTAAAATAGTGATAGAAGCGCATGATGTTTCAAAAAATTACGATGAGGTTCAAGTTTTAAAGAACATCAATCTTACGGTTGAACGTGATTCCAAAATTGCTTTTGTAGGACAAAACGGTCAAGGAAAATCAACTTTGGCCAAAATCATTGTAGGCGAAATAAAACATCAAGGAACGCTTAAGCTGGGTCATAATGTGCAAATAGCGTATTTTGCCCAAAACCAGGCAGAATATTTAGATGGCAATAAAACGGTTCTGGATACCATGATTGATGCTGCCAACGAAACCAACAGAAGTAAAGTAAGGGATATTTTAGGTTCTTTTTTGTTCAGGGGAGAAGAAGTGGATAAATATGTTCGTGTGCTTTCTGGAGGCGAAAGAAACCGTTTGGCATTGGCAAAATTGTTGTTGCAACCCCTTAACGTGTTGGTTATGGATGAGCCTACAAACCATTTGGATATAAAGTCCAAAAACGTGTTAAAAGAAGCCCTTAAAAAGTTTGAAGGCACTTTGATTCTGGTGTCTCACGATAGGGACTTTCTTCAAGGTTTAACCAATAAAGTATATGAGTTTAAGGACCATAAAATAAAGGAATATTTAGGAGATATAGATTTTTATTTAGAACAACGTAACGTTGAAAATTTGCGTGAAGTTGAAAAAAGGGATGTTGTAAAAGAAATCCCCAAGGAAAGTAATAAACAAACCTATGAAGACCAGAAAAAAATAAAGTCTTTAAACAACAAGTTGAGTAATCTGGAAGCTAAGATCCAGCAACTGGAAAAACAAATAAAGGAAATGGATGTGGAATTGGCTACCAACTACGATGAAGCTGTTTCCAACCCTAAATTCTTTGACGGTTATCAGTCTAAAAAACAAGAATTGGAGACTTTGATGGAGGATTGGGAAAGAGTGCAAGAAGCCATTGAAAATTTATAATGGTTTGATTTTAAGTTCCTAACTATTTTATTCAATTGTGCATTTCGTCGAATAAATTTGTTTCTTATCCATAAAACGTCTAATATTGTTAGAGATTAATCCCAAATCAAAGACATATGAAGACTTATACACTTATCATACTTTGTTTTTTTATAACCACATTTTCCTTTTCGGAAGTCGCTCAAAGTGAGAAAGAAGCCCTATTGGCCCTTTACAATTCCACCAATGGCGAAAAGTGGAATCACACTTGGAATTTAAACGAACCTATTGAAAATTGGTATGGTGTAACAGTTCAAGACAATAAAGTAGTTGAAATAAATTTACACTTCAACAATCTTCAAGGAAACTTACCTCAAGAAATTGGAAATTTAGTGAACTTAAGAAAAATGAACCTTGGGTTCAATCAATTGGAAGGTGAGTTGCCAGCAACCATTGGAAATTTAAAGAGTTTACTTTCACTGGAGTTGTTCATGAACAAATTTGAAGGACAGATACCTTCAGAAATTGGTGATTTAAAAGGATTAAGGGTTGTAAAGTTATACAGTAACAGTTTTACAGGAGAAATCCCAGCGAGCATTGGAAATTTAAAAAACTTAAAAGAGCTAATGTTGGGCAGTAATTTTCTAACAGGAACCATTCCGGTAGAAATTAAAGAATTGAACAGATTGGAAATTTTAAGTTTAATTGATAATAAATTAGTTGGTGAAATCCCTTCAGAAATAGGTCAATTAACTAACTTAAAGGAATTGGTTCTTGCCAGTAACGAATTAACAGGGACAGTACCTTATCAAGTTACCAATTTATCCAATCTAAGCACGTTTATGGTAAGCGATAATAATTTTGAAAGAGAATATGTAAGTGTTGTAGATGGTGAAGGTAGCATGCCTATAGGCACTTTTGAGTTTGATTCTAAAACCGTCATTACTGATAACGATTAAATATTAATTAATTGATAAAATAAATAAAAAAGGACTATCTGCACAGATGGTCTTTTTTTATATCTTTAAGTATGCAAGAATATTTTTTTCAGTGTCCATATTGTTGGGAAACCATATCGATGCTTTTGGATACCTCTCAATCACAGCAAAACTATGTGGAAGATTGTGAAGTTTGTTGCAACCCCATACAAATTAGCCTTAAATTTCAGGATTCAGAATTGATGGAATTTCATGCCAAAAGTCTAGAATAGTAAATTTCTTTAAAATGTTCTTGTTATATCTAAAAAGCATTGTATATTTGCAGTCCAAAAATGATTGAATCGGCATTATGAACCGATAAGTTAAGAGCTAAAAATTATTATGGAGTTAAATCGCGGGATAGAGCAGTAGGTAGCTCGTCGGGCTCATAACCCGAAGGTCACTGGTTCGAGTCC
>NZ_CAXATZ010000061.1:0-7369 GCF_963971605.1 uncultured Xanthomarina sp. | reverse complement strand
AAATCGAAGATTCACGAATTCAATATAAGATAATAAGAATTTATGAATAAAACAGAAACTTGTCATTCCTGCGAAGGCAGGAATCCACTTAACCTTAACTTATTTCCTACAACTTATTCCTCTGTCATTCCTGCAAAATCGAAGATTCACGAATTCAATATAAGATAATAAGAATTTATGAGCAAGGCAGGAATCCAATTAAAATTTAAAAGCATTCAAATTTATATAAACTCCCTAATCAATCAAATAAACCCAATCCTTTGATAAATCGTTCCAACAAGGATTTTCTTCTTCAATTAAATCTATTTTCCATTGGCGTTTCCATTTCTTCATATTCTTTTCTCTTTTTATGGCATCATTAACATATTGATACGTTTCAAAATATATAAGTTTATTTAAACCGTATTTTTTAGTAAAACCTGCAACTAACTTGTTTTTGTGTTCGAACATTCTTCGTTCAAGATCGTTAGTGACACCAATGTATAAAGTGCCGTTGGTTTTATTGGTTAAAACATATAGATAATATTGATGTATGGTTTTGTACATGAAGATGTAAATCGTTAAATTATAAGTCCATTTACTTAGGCTGTTGTTTACTTTTTTCACTTAAAAAAAAAAAAAATCTTCCTCTTTATACATAAATGGCGTTTTATTATTGACCTTACTACCCCTTGCTTTTAAAAACAACTTTAAAAGCCTTTACCACAAAAACCGCTACAAACCCAACAACTAAACCAACCACAAAATCCCTAAGCATACCAGGCCAAGATTCCAAAACATGATGTAAAAACTCCAAATTGTGGACAAAAATACCTCCTGAAACAAGCAATAAAGCAAGTGTTCCTATAACAGAAAGCGATTTAATCACCTTAGGCAAGGCTTGTACCAAAAAATTCCCAAGGGCTTTTAATATCCCTTTGCCATTTCCCAACTGTATCAAACGCAACCCAAAATCGTCCATACGTACAATCAAGGCCACGATTCCATATACTCCTATGGTTGCAATAACCGCCACTACAGAAACCACCAAGACCTGAAACAAAATGCTTTCGCCTACAACGGTTCCCAAGGCAATGATTACGATTTCCACAGAAAGGATAAAATCGGTTAGGATGGCCGATTTGATTTTCTTCTTTTCCATCTCCAAAACCTCCGATTTTGAAGGGGTTTCCATGGTCACAACAGCTGGGCTCTTTTTGTGAGGCACAAAAAACCCATAAACCTTTTCGGCTCCTTCAAAAGCCAAATACACGCCTCCCAAAATTAAAATAAGGGTCACTGCCCAAGGTAAAAAAGCACTCAATAAAAAAGCCACTGGTAAAATAATGAGCTTGTTTAAAAAAGAGCCTTTGGTAATGGCCCAAAGTACGGGCAATTCCCTGGAAGAGACAAAACCAGATGCTTTTTCGGCATTCACGGCCAAATCATCACCTAAAATCCCAGCGGTCTTTTTAGTGGTAATTTTACTCATGGCTGCCACATCGTCCATAAGGGCACCTATATCATCCAACAATGCAAAAAATCCTGAAGCCATATGTTATATTCTATATTCAAAGTTCAAAATTCAAAATTCTAAGTTCCATTAATCCGTATTGAGCACTGCAACCGTCATTGAACACTAAGTCCCTAAAACGCACACCTTCAAACCTTGAGACCTTTACAACAATACGAGAAAAACAAACTCAAAGCAAAAAATTGAAAACTGCAACCCCAACCACACAACACTCTCCATGCTACAAAAACGTTTTGGATCTCAATGTTTTTCTGTGATCTTAGCTCATGAAATCCCTTTTTGCCCCAACAACGACAAAATAATATACATGATAATAATCACAGGAATGGCAGCAAACTGAAGAACGACCAACAAGACCACACACAAAATAATAAATAGATAACGTATGGCATTGGTTTTAAATCCCCAATCCTTAAATTTTAAAGCAAACAATTTAATGGGAGAGATCAGCAGGTAAGAACTAATAACAGTAAAAAGCACTAAGAACCATGGGGTTAAAATGATTTGATTGATGGCATCATTATCCTGGAATTCCATTATCAAGGGTAAAGACAACACCAATAAAGCGTTGGCAGGGGTTGGCAGACCTTTAAAATAAGCTTGCTGGTCTTCGTCTATATTGAATTTGGCCA
Organism: uncultured Xanthomarina sp.; assembly: GCF_963971605.1. Classification (NCBI taxonomy): domain Bacteria; kingdom Pseudomonadati; phylum Bacteroidota; class Flavobacteriia; order Flavobacteriales; family Flavobacteriaceae; genus Xanthomarina; species uncultured Xanthomarina sp. The sequence continues at coordinate 5,224 of NZ_CAXATZ010000061.1, read as the reverse complement.
AACGGTAAGCCGAAGCCATGGTAATAAGAAACCCTATCAGTGCCAAAGGTGCAAATTGAAATTCCTGCCAATGCATGGCACTGTTCCAATCGTTTGAAAATGACATCAAATCCTTGGTATCGCTTGCCATAACCAGCAACTTAAACATAATGATTCCGGGAACCAAGCCACTGGTAACCATATCTGCCAAGGAGTCCAATTGGATCCCAAGGGCACTTTGCACTTGCAGCTTTCTGGCCAATAGGCCATCAAAAAAGTCAAAGAAAATCCCCAGAGCCACAAAACAGGAAGCAGCAACAAACTGGTTGTTGACAGCAAACAGTACGGCCAAACAGCCAGAGAATAAATTCAATAAGGTTACAAAATTAGGTATCTGTTGTTTCATTAAAAAAGGAGTTACTGGTTGTAAAAATAACAAACTATTTTTGTCTATTACCAAATGAATAATAAAATAATGGATAATCCATTTGAATTATATGTTCTTCAAATGAAATAAAAATTATAAGCATAGCCTTAGTTATGGATATATTTTATGTTGAAATATAAAGGAAATAAAAACGAATTTAATCGATTATTTTAACGTTTATTTGGTGTACCGACAACAATTACACAATAAGTACCCCATTTTCAAGTTTAATATATTGAAAAAATATGGCATATTTGCAGAAATAAATTGGCTTTTGAAAACAAAACTAACAACACTACTTCTTTTCATTTCGGTAACGGTTTTTGGACAAGCCGTTAGAAAATACTCTAACGAGTTTATGAACATTGGTGTGGATGCAGCTGCTTTGGGTATGAGCAATGCCGTTACGGCCCACTCTGCCGATGTCAATTCCGGGTATTGGAATCCAGCAGGTTTGGTACATTTAGAAGACAAACAATTGGCCTTAATGCACTCCAGTTACTTTGAAAGTATAGCCAATTACGACTACATAGGCTTTGCCATGCCCATAGATGAAAAAAGTGCCATTGGCATCTCCTTGATACGTTTTGCCGTGGATGATATTTTAAACACCACCCAACTGATAGATGATGAAGGGAATATCAATTACGATAGGATCAGCCTGTTCTCCACAGCCGATTATGGCGTAACCTTTTCCTATGCCAGAAAACTCCCTCTGGATGGTTTAAATTATGGAATCAATGCCAAAGTCATCCGTCGTGTGATAGGCGATTTTGCTTCTTCCTGGGGTTTTGGCTTGGATGCTGCCATTCAATTTGAAACCAAAAACGAATGGAAGTTTGGTATCATGGCCAGGGATATCACGACCACCTATAATGCTTGGGCCATTGATGAGGAAGAATTTGCTACCATTCAAAATGCTGTGGAAGGCCAAAACCAAGAGCTTCCGGAAACTACCGAAATCACTATCCCTAAACTGCAATTTGGGGTCTCCAAAAAGTTTATTATCCGATACGATTATTCACTATTGGCAGAAGTGGACCTCAACATTCGTTTTGAAGAAAACAACGACCTGATCTCTACCTCCTTTGCCAGTATCAATCCTGCCCTAGGCCTCCAATTTGGCTATATAGACATGATTTACTTACGTGCTGGGGTTGGTAACTTTCAAAATGAAACACAAATCCTCGATGGCGATCGGGTGAGCTTTCAACCAAGCATGGGCGTAGGCTTTAACTACAAAGGCATCCAAGTGGATTATGCCTTTACGGATATTGGCGATCAAAGTATTGCCCTATACTCCAATGTGTTCTCCCTGAAATTGGATTTCAGTATTTTTCGTTAAAGAGGTTTAAGATTCAAAGTTCAAAGCTCTATGCTCTAAGCTCTATGCTCTATGCTCTATGTTCTAGGCTCTAAGCTCTATGCTCTATGTTCTATGTTCTATGTTCTAGGCTCAATGCTTTATGCTCTAGGCTCAATACTTAATACTTAATACTTAATACTCAATACTTCATACTCAATACTCAATACTTCATACTCAATACTCAATACTCAACACAGAATACTAAGTACTTTTTACTATTTTTGAAACCTATAAACCCAACTTATGAAAGCCCATAATGGGCATTTGGCAGGGCAAAGCTTGATACCCACCGAAACAATTAACTAACTGAACCATAAGTTCTTTATAAAATTTAAATAGATGATAAAAACATTCTTCATTGCTTGTATCTGTTTCCTGACATGCCTAACCAGCTTTTCACAAGTCCGATCTCTTTCCGATCAAGCTGAAATAAGCGTCCTTTCCATAGGTCCTGGAACCTCCCTAAACGATGCTTTTGGACATAGTGCCTTTAGGGTGAAAGACAAAGGCTTAGGGATAGATGACGTTTATAACTACGGGATTTACGATTTCAATACCCCAAATTTCTACCTGAAATTTGCTCAAGGAAAATTACATTATTTAATAGGAAGGAATGCTTACAGCGATTTTTACAATAGTTATGTCTATCAAAACAGAACCATTCAAGAGCAAGTCCTTAATCTAAGCCCAGCAGAAAAACAGGACATCTATGCCTATCTGGTCCATAACATGCAACCCGAAAACAGGGCCTATCTCTACGACTTTTTCTATGATAACTGTGCTACCAAGATCAAAGATGTACTGCTTGTGAATCTGGATGCCAAGGTTGATTTTAACCAACCCGAAGGATTCCAGCCCCAAAGTTTTAGAACCCTGATTCAAAACCAACTGGATGCCAATACCTGGGGCAGTGTGGGCATAGACCTGGCACTGGGCTCTGTAATTGATAGAAAAGCCACCCCCGAAGAACATATGTTTTTGCCCAAATACATCTACAGGTTCTTTGAGGTAGCCACCCTTGGCCCCAACCAACAACCCTTGGTAACGCAAGACCGTATGGTATTTGAAAAACGGGAAACAGAAACCTCCAACAACTTTCTGTTCAGTCCGTTTCTGGTCTTTAGTTTATTGGGTCTTCTTATTCTATGGATTACCTATACCGATTATAACAAACAACGCAGGACCAAAATCCTGGACCTGTTTATCTTTTCCGTCACAGGATTGCTAGGGATCCTGATCCTTTTGCTTTGGTTTGCCACAGACCACGAGGCCACAGCCCAAAATTACAATCTGTTATGGGCCTTTGCCCTCAATCTTTTGGTGATTGGACAGGTTTTTAAACAAACTCCTAAAGCATGGTTTATTAAGTATATAAAGTTCTTGGTGATTATGCTGTGCCTTTTAAGCTTCCATTGGGTGGTTGGCATTCAAGTATTTGCTTTGGCGCTACTACCTCTACTTCTTGCTTTAGGCATTAGATATGTGTTTTTGGTTTGGTATTATAGCGTGAGGTGTGAGTTGTGAGTTGTGAGTTGTGAGTTGTGAGTGAAATTCAAAAATTATAATTGATACTAAAAAGACTATTTTTTAAAAACCCTTAACCGACAACCGACAACTGAAAACAGACAACAGACAACTGAGAACAGACAACCGAGAACTGACAACCGAGAACAGACAACAGCCACCCCCCTACTGTCCCCTATAAAACAACATGGTACTAAGGGTTTTCACAATCACATTGGCATCCAAAAAGAAACTTCGGTGTTTGATATAATACAGGTCGTATTGGAGTTTCAGCAAGCTATCTTCAACGGTCGAGCCATAACGTACCTTTACCTGAGCCCAACCGGTAAGTCCCGGCCTGATGATGTGCCTGGTTTCATAAAATGGGATGACCTGCGAGAGTTCCTTTACAAAATAAGGGCGTTCGGGTCTGGGGCCTATCAAGCTCATATCCCCCTTTAGGATGTTTAAAAACTGAGGGAATTCGTCCAATCTGGAACGTCTTAAAAACTTTCCGAAAGGGGTCACACGCACGTCGTTCTTCTCTGCCCACACAGCACCATGTTGTTCGGCATTTTTAATCATGGTGCGGAATTTAATGATGGAAAAAGGCTTGCCATTTTTCCCTACGCGTTCCTGAAAATAAAACAAAGGCCCCCGATTGGCAATCAGGTTCCCCAAAAACACAAAGGGCACTATCAGTAAGCCTATAAAGACCCCCAGTAAAGAGAAGAGCAAATCGAACAACCTATGGAAAAACAAATAGAGTTTGTTTTGATTGCTTCTACTAAAAGGGAAATATTTGTAAAAGTCCTTCCCTACAAACTGTACGGGAACCCGATAGGTCATGTCCTCTATGACCTGGGTGTATTCCTTTATGGGAAAGCCACGTTCCAAGAGCAATATCAAATCGTTGTATATATCGGTGGTTATGGTTTCGGCATTATAACTGGCAACCACAATTTCAGAAACCTGTTCCCTATCAATTATTTGATGGATTTCGGAACAGGCGTATTCAGGGATGCCTTTGTATTTCAAGCTGTCTTTATGGGATGCTTCGCAATTGATAAAACCCACAATTTTATAATTGGGATCGGAGTGTTTAAAAGCATCCACAATGGTTTCTATGTTGGACGTCTCGCCTACAATCAATACTTTTTTATAAAATCTGGGAGAAATGATAAAACTGATGTATAGCAACCTCCAAAGGAATAGAGCAGTAATGATGGCCAAATAAAAATAGGCAATCTGCAATCTATTGGCAGGAAGAAAGGGGGTAAAAAAGGGGGTTAACAGATAAAAAAGCACCGTTACCGAAGCTGTTAGCACAATATTACTGAAGACCTTTTCCCGTTTACTGGCTTTTTGCAGGTCGTATATTTCAAACACGGTACCAAAAACGCTGATGTAAAGCAACAAAACCACCACCCAGGTCCAGTTTTCAGGGGTCGGCTTAAAATAATCGAAGGCAAACAAGGAACTTACCAGATATAACATACCTAGAATTGCCAACATATCGACCACCCTTAATAATATTTTACGCTCAGAAATATTAAAATGTATCCCTTGTTTAGGCATGTTTGCTGTTTGTGTGAGTAAAGATAACAAGTTAGACAAATAATACAAGTTTTTTTGGTTGTGGGTTGTGGGTTTTCTGTTATCTGTTGTCGGGTGTGGGTGTGGGTTTTACAAACCCTCCGTCTAAACCTCCTGCCGTCGGTTTAGCCACCTCCCTTCATCTGAAGGGAGGAGCCTTAGTAAAGTTATTTTTTTATTATATGTTTTTAAATACCTTGATTTGGTTTGTTTTAAAAGTTTACTATAAAAGATAAATAGTTAATATCCTATTCCAAATTCCAGTAAACAATAACCATCTAGCTCCCCTCTTCAGTTAAAGAGGGGTGGACAGACGCAGTCTGGACGGGGAGTTTGTTTAAATTAATTATCTG
>NZ_CAXATZ010000060.1:0-7720 GCF_963971605.1 uncultured Xanthomarina sp. | reverse complement strand
CTATTGGATTCTGCAGTATTCCCTGGAAACCAAGGTGGCCCATTGGAGCATATTATTGCTGCCAAAGCCATTGCTTTTGGTGAGGCTTTAACAGATGAGTTCATGCTCTACATGCTACAGGTTAAGAAAAATGCTCAAGCCATGGCCAAAGCCTTTGTAGAAAGAGGTTACCATATTATTTCCGGAGGAACAGACAATCACATGATGCTTATAGATTTAAGAAACAAGAACCTTACTGGAAAAGACGCAGAGCAGGCTTTGGTAAAAGCAGATATTACGGTTAATAAAAACATGGTTCCCTTTGATGATAAATCGCCATTTGTAACCTCTGGTATTAGAATTGGAACACCTGCCATTACAACCCGAGGTTTGAAAGAGAATGACATGGAAGGGATTGTGGCTTTGGTTGATGAAGCCTTAATGAATTACCAAGACGAAGACAAACTGGAAACTATAGCTAGAAAAGTAAATGCCTTGATGAGCGATTTGCCTTTGTTTGCTTAAGCTGAAAACTTCTATATAAAATGAAAATCCCGTTTTAAAACGGGATTTTTTTATGAACGAATTAATCTTTTTGAACGAAAGTCAGGAATCTTTTAAATTGTAATCCCTATTCAACAGATTGCTTCGTGGCTCGCAATGACAACAGGTTTAAAAATCTTCATGCTGATAAGCTCCTGCATCTGGCGAAGCTATTCTGGGTTTACCCAAAATATCGTTAGGTACCTGTCCTGCAAAAACTGGATCTCCAATACCATTTGCAGCAGAGTCATTGCCTATAATCAACTCGTTTTCATTAGCTTCTTTAAAGTCTGGGCTCTGATTGAAAATATTGCTTTCGTAATGAGGTCCGTTTAAGTTATAATTTTCACCGGTAAAGTTTCCGTTGGTATCTTCAAACCTCAACAAACAATTGGTAAATTTAAAATTAAAGACCACAGCAGGATCTTCTATTTCATCCAAAATAAATTCTGGGTTATCGTTTCCATAAATGATACAGTTATTGAAATTGGCTTCGGTTAAATCTGTGATATATCTTGTATCTTCGGTATCAAAAAAGTTGTTTATCAATAACGCTGGAAATTGTCTAAAACTATTGTTCCAGTAATTGGCAATCGTGCAATGTGTTAAGTTGTATTTCCCACCGTAAGTGGCAGCAAAACTGCTTTGACCAGCATTGTTAATTACAAGATTTTCACCAAGGATGGAGGTGTTTCTACCCAAAATGCCAAAATTGCTGGAGTTGTAAATTTGCGAATTGGTCAGGGTCAATTTGTTATTTATGGCATCTGGATTTCCTTCAGATAAGATACCCACTGCCGCATTTTTAATGGTTGCATGATTGATGATGTTATTGACACTGCCATCAAACAACCATATGGTTCCCCATTGTCCCGGAACATCGGAAAATGCAGGCTCCAATCTGTCGCCTTCAAAAATCACTTCGTTTTCCATGAGTTCCTGGTCGGAACTTAAATCGCCATTGACATGCAAACTAGCGCCTTCAGCAACCAAGAGTCCTGAATTGGCATGAAAATGCACACGAGCTCCTGCTTCAACAGTCAATGTTTGGTTGTTGGGCACAGCAGCATACCCATAAACAACATAAGGTTTTTGATTTGTAAAAGTAAGTTCGGCAGGTTCCAGGTAACGTCCTTGAATCTCAGTTTCAACGACCTCTCCACCAATATTTAAGGTCAAGGTTTCAACAACTCCAGTGGTATTGTCTTTATCTGGATAAATAAACACAGCATCTTTTACCAAGGTAACCAGTTCAACAGATTGGAAATTGGCACCCGAATCGAACTCTATTTTATCTGTATATAAGAATTCGCCATTGGTATTAGGTAAATTGTTAATATCGATAGTTGTTTCAATAAACACATACATGCTGTCTTTAGCAAGAATCTCTACATTTTCGAATGCTTTTCCAGGCATGCCATCCACATTCAATCGGTATTCTGAAGCTTCGCCCAAAGCCAAACGAATGGAAGGGATGCTAATATCGTTACTACTCCTGTTATACACTTTCAGGTTATAGGTACTTGAACCAATGTTTGTAAAAACAGTATCTAAATAAACCGTGTCTTTTGAAAATTCCAGATTTCCGGAACTTGGTCCAAAATCCAGATCTTTTCTACAAGAGTTAGTAGTAATTATTAAGCTTAAACAAATAATAAGATAAAAGACTTGCTTCATTTTTAATGATCATTTAATAATTGTGAATCATGTACTTGGTAAAAATATAACTTTTGAATTGATGATATAGTATGAAAGTTGTTTTTTACTGAAATATTTTTGAAATCCCTTCTGGAAGCCTATTGGGTTTCATGGTGTTTGAATTCATAAAGCACCATGTCGTTTCAGACTTGGCAAGTAGTTTGTTGGTGTTGTTGTTTGTTATTTCCACAACCCTTACGGAAGTGACTCCTTCAGCTTTGGTAACATATGTTTTAAGTTTTATAACATCGTTTAAAAGGGCTGGATGTTTATATTCTATAAGATGGGATAACATGATCCAAAAGTAGGTTTCCCTGATTTTGTGGGTTGTAGCTGCTGTCCAGTGGTTTTTGGCAATCTCTTGAACCCATTGCACATATCGCACATTGTTTACATGGTTCAATTCGTCTAGATCGTCTTGTGTTACCTTTAATAGGCTTTCGTAAGTTTGCAAAACTAATTTTCTATAATTTCAACTTCAAAAAGTTTGTCCCAACGTTTTCCTGTAATAAAAAAGGTTTTGGTTTCCAGATTGTAGGCAATGCCATTAAGCACATCCAGTTTTGGGTGTTGTGTGACTTTTTTCCTTAAAGGTGTAAAATCTATCACACCTTCCACAGCGCCATTTTCAGGATTTATAATGGCAACTCCATTTTTATTATATCGGTTGGCGTAAATTTTACCATCTACCCACTCCAATTCGTTTAGTTCCACCACTTTCCCCTTGTTATGATAGGCTTGAACAAAGTTTTCTTCTGCTAAGGTTTCTGGGTCCAAAGTCCATATTTTTTCGGTTCCATCACTTTTGTAAAGTTTTCTCCCATCGTTACAAATCCCCCAACCTTCTCTACTGTTGCCGTATTTAAAGCTTCCGGTTCTTTCAAAGGTTTCAACATCATACACAAAACCAGTGCCTCTTTTCCAGGTAAGCTGATAGATCTTGTTGTTTAGGATGGTAAGCCCTTCACCAAAATATTCGTCTGCCAAATCTATATTCTTTAAAACCTCACCTGTTTTATAATCCACTTTTCTAAGTTTGGATTCCCTGTATTGTCCTGTACTTTCATAAAGTTCACCATTATAAAATTCCAAACCTTGTGTATAAGAGGTGATATCGTGAGGGTACTCATTAATGATTTTATAGGAATATACTTTTGGGGTTTTATTGTTTAATATGGTAATGCTTTGGGTAATGGTTTCGGTATCTCCAGCCAAATCCAGGGTTGCTTCCACCAAATGCTCTCCCAACCTAAAGGATTTTAAATCGACCTGTTGAGATACAGGTTTCCCATCTATGGTATATTTTACTGAGGAAATCTCATGGTTTTTAGGGTTGGAAATGTCCAGTTCTAAAGTTTTATCTATGGAAATTGCTTGTCCATCGGTATTGGTTTTAATGGAAATGTCCATTTTTTTCTGGGCAGAATTACTGCCACAAGACACCAAGAAAACAGCTAAAAATATGATAGTAAGAGGTTTAAAGATATTCATTTTTGTAATATAATTTTTTAGCAAGTTATTTATTAAAATTCAGTTTAAAAAATCATTGTGATAAATTTAAAAGATTGTATCTTTGCACGAGGCAAGTCCTACACAACCAGCTCCTGTTGAATCCTCCAGGGTGGGAACACAGCAAAGGTAGACGGTCGTAGCGGTGTGATGTAGGTAGCTTGCCTTTTTTTGTACACTACATTTAAGTCTTGAAAGCCTTGGCGATTCAAGATTTTTTTAGTTTAAACACCTTCCTTTGATATTGAAAAATCTGATGCAAATAGATTGTATCTCAACTTTAAAAGTCCCTATCATTATTTTTATTATTGTATTTTTGAAATTCTAAATTAAGAATATGTCTAAAGTTGTTTTGATAACTGGGGGTTCTTCTGGAATAGGTAAATCGGTTGGAGAGTTTTTAATCAGTAAAGGGTTTATAGTTTATGGCACTAGCAGGTCTCCTGAAAAATATCCTGCAAGTAAATTTCCAATAGTGGCTCTAGATGTTACGGATAATCAAACCATTACTCAGGCAGTTGGCGAAGTTTTATTAAAAGAAGCACGTATAGATGTTTTAATAAACAATGCAGGTGTTGGGATTACCGGTCCAATAGAAGAAATACCTGAGACAGAAATAAAAAACAATTTTGAAACCAACCTGTTTGGTCCCATCAATGTGATTAAAGCTGTGTTGCCAAGCATGAGAGCACAAGGTTCGGGATTGATTATCAATATTACATCCATTGCTGGATATATGGGCTTACCTTACCGTGGCATTTATAGTGCCAGCAAAGGTGCTTTGGAATTGGTAACAGAGGCTTTTAGGATGGAATTGAAAGACTTTAACATTCACATGACCAACGTGGCTCCTGGGGATTTTGCAACCAATATTGCATCTGGGCGTTATCATGCTCCTGTTTTGGAAAGTTCTCCTTACCACAAACCTTACGGAAACACCTTAAAATTGATGGATAGCCATGTAGATGCAGGAAAGGATCCATTACTGATGGCAAAAGCCATTTATAAGATTATAAACACCCCAAACCCTAAAATCCATTACAAGGTTGGTGAATTCATGCAAAAGTTTTCCGTTGTGTTAAAAAGAATCCTTCCAGACAAAGTTTATGAGAAATTACTGTTAAACCATTATAAATTGTAATTTTGCAATTTGATAATCCACAACTAAAACAAACCCATTTTCCTTACCAAAGGAATTAAAAAATTGATTTATATGAAATTCTTTATTGATACTGCAAATTTAGACCAGATTAGAGATGCCCAAGATTTAGGTGTTCTTGATGGTGTTACTACAAACCCATCTTTAATGGCAAAAGAAGGCATTACGGGTCATGATAATATTTTAAAACATTACGTAGACATTTGCAATATTGTTGATGGAGATGTAAGTGCTGAAGTTATATCAACAGATTTTGAAGGCATGGTTCGCGAAGGTGAGGCTTTGGCCGAATTGCACGAGCAGATTGTTATTAAATTACCTATGATTAAAGATGGTGTAAAAGCTTGTAAATACTTTAGCGACAAAGGTATTAAAACCAATGTTACCTTGGTTTTTTCTCCAGGACAAGCTTTATTGGCTGCCAAAGCAGGAGCGACCTATGTGTCTCCATTTATAGGCAGGTTGGACGATATTTCAACAGATGGCTTAAACTTGATAGCTGAAATTCGTCATATTTACGACAATTATGGTTTTGCAACAGAAATATTGGCTGCATCTGTTCGTCATACCATGCACATTATAGATTGTGCCAAACTGGGTGCAGATGTTATGACAGGCCCTTTAAGCGCCATTGAAGGTTTATTGAAACATCCTTTAACCGATAGTGGCTTGGCTAAATTCCTGGAAGACTACAAAAAAGGAAATTAATACTTATTGGAAGACACCAAACAAAACATACCTATTAAAGCCTTAACTGTTGTTGAGGCTTTTTTTATTGGTTTAATACACCTAAAAGTTCTTCTTCAAAATTAATGGAAAACATATTGGCATGAGCGTTTTCTATCAAGCCTTTTTTACCAACAATAATCACCTTGTTTATGGGATAAATGGCAAGGGCCTGTTTGGCTTCCGAAGGATTTTTGAACAAATATTCCTTAGGTGTTTCAAAGTTGTATTTTTTTAAGGTTTTTATCCATACATCCTTATTATCGTTATTGGCATTAATACCAATAAAAGTGATTTCCGGATACTTTAACTTTAATTCGTTCACTTTTTTATGGCATTCTTGGGCATGCATCATATTGGTCTGGGACCAGAAAAAGATAACGCAAGGCTTATTTCCTAAAACAAACCTTAAATTCAATTCGTTGTTAAATATATCAAACACCTTAACATCTGGCAATGGATTGCCTGGTTTTAAATCTTTTAAGGAACTTACAATCTTACTTACGTAATCCTTATGTCTGGCATTAGTACTCTTTGCTAGGAATGAATTTAAAATGGCATCATAATTATCCACATCCTTGTTATTGCTTACAAACTCTATGGCAGTACTTATTAAAAGAGAATTTTTTACATTGTCGTTGGTCATTAAACTATCAATCAAATCAAGTCTAATTAAATTGTAGTCCAACGATTGTTTACTAAAAACACTATCGTTTGAATGTTTAAAGTGTTCCGTTAGGGCCAAATTTTCAAAGTGGTGCTTTAAAAAAGAAGCGTATGGAAAATAACCAACCAACACAGAATCGTTATAGTTTATATGTTTTCTGTAATCGTAGAAATTATCCGATAAAGATTCAAAGTTTTTTCGTTCACTGTTAGCATAATTAACAAAAGGATATACTTCTTTACTTAAGTAATAATCGTAATTAATATTGGATTCTGCCAAATGGTTAAAAAGTTCTGAAGTACTTTGTTTGGTTATAAACTCACGAAGGTCGTTTAATTTAATTTCCCTAAGGGAGTCCAATTTAATTTCAAACTCTTCAGCAGGAAGTTGACTGAAGCTCAAGATTATTTTGTCTTCTGCTTCACCATTTAAAAATAAATTCACCAAATAATTATTTTTTTTGGCACCTTTTCCCGTAAAAACCAAAGACTCATCAAAATCCTTAGTGTTTAGCCTAAACATAATACTATCATTAGGTTCCAATAACACCATTTGAATTTCGCCTCCATGAGAAAAGGTATACAAGCCCGAAGAAAGGGTTTCCAATTTATATAAGAATCTATTATTGGCATCCAAGGTCATGGTGTCTATTACAGAATTCGCTTTAAGCAAAACCACATAGTTATTTGATGGATTAATAACTTCTCCACCAATATAAGCCGTATCCCCTTTGTCTTGTTTTGGGTCCTTTTCACAAGAAACCAGGGATAAAACACATAACATTACCACGCAAAAATACTTCATAAGGCTATTAATAAGGTCTTTAGCATAACTATAATCAACAAAAATATAAGTTGCTATCTATAAGTGTTGTTAATTCGTTGTTAAATATTAATAAGATCGCTTTTGTTTCTTGTTGTAGTAGGTTTTTTCTACTTTTGCAAAAATTACAGGAGATTTTATGTCAAGGAGTAAAATTCTATAATTTGCAAGTTCGCAAAGAGCTATTTGGAAAGTAATAATCATCTGAGTAAAAAAATAAATCATTTTATATGTTAACAGTTTCTAATTTATCTGTACAGTTTGGAAAACGTGTTCTTTTTGATGAAGTGAACACAACGTTTCATCAAGGTAATTGCTATGGAATTATAGGTGCCAATGGCGCAGGGAAATCTACCTTTTTAAAGATTCTAGCTGGAAAACAGGACCCTACGTCTGGTCATGTGCATTTAGAACCTGGAAAACGCATGTCTGTTTTGGAACAAGACCATAACCTATACGATGAGCATACGGTTTTGGAAACCATTATTATGGGCAATAAACCCTTGTTTAAACTAAAAACCGAAATAGATGCATTATATGCCGATTATACAGACGAAAACGCAGAAAAAATTGGGGAATTGCAAGTGCAGTTTGAAGAAATGAACGGCTGGAATGCA
>NZ_CAXATZ010000059.1:0-9126 GCF_963971605.1 uncultured Xanthomarina sp. | reverse complement strand
TTAAAAACGATAGAAAATGGCAGATTTAAAAGATTTCGCAGAACAATTGGTTAACTTAACAGTAAAAGAAGTAAACGAGTTAGCAACTATATTAAAAGATGAGTATGGTATCGAGCCTGCAGCTGCTGCTGTAGCTATGGCTGGTCCTGTTGCTGGTGGTGGAGACGCTGCAGAAGAGCAAACAGAATTTGATGTTATCCTTAAAGCAGCTGGTGCTTCTAAATTAGCAGTAGTTAAATTGGTTAAAGAATTAACTGGTTTAGGATTAAAAGAAGCTAAAGAATTAGTTGATGGTGCACCAAGCCCAATCAAAGAAGGAGTTTCTAAAGATGAAGCAGAAGCTTTAAAAGCATCTTTAGAGGAAGCTGGAGCTGAGGTTGAGCTTAAGTAAGCTTAACACCCAAAATTAACAAAGGTTTAGGTCTGGAGAACGCTCTCTAAGACCTAGACCATTTGTCGTATATAGCCAGTAGGCTATAACAAACATTTTTTTTTAATCAAAATTCCGTCCATTGATGTTAGTAACACAAGCTGAAAGATTAAACTTCTCGTCTATTATCAATAGAACAGAATATCCAGATTTCATGGATATTCAGATTAAATCCTTTCAGGATTTTTTCCAGTTAGAAACTAAATCAGAAGAAAGAGGTAATGAAGGTCTTTATAACACCTTCATGGAAAATTTCCCAATAACAGACACACGTAATCAATTTGTTTTAGAATTTTTAGATTACTTTATCGATCCACCTAGATATACCATTGAAGAATGTATTGAAAGAGGACTTACATATAGCGTTCCACTTAAGGCTAGATTAAAACTGTACTGTACAGACCCTGAACATGAGGATTTCGAGACCATTGTTCAAGATGTGTATTTAGGTACCATCCCTTACATGACACCTTCTGGTACGTTTTGTATCAATGGTGCAGAACGTGTTGTGGTTTCTCAATTACATCGTTCTCCTGGTGTGTTTTTTGGACAATCTTTCCACGCAAATGGAACTAAATTATATTCTGCAAGAGTTATTCCTTTCAAAGGCTCTTGGATTGAGTTCGCAACAGACATTAACTCTGTTATGTATGCCTATATCGATCGTAAGAAAAAATTACCTGTAACAACATTATTTAGAGCTATTGGTTTTGAGCGTGACAAAGACATTCTTGAAATATTTGACCTTGCTGAAGAAGTAAAAGTTTCAAAAGCTGGATTAAAAAAGGTTCTAGGGCGTAAACTTGCAGCTCGTGTCCTTAATACATGGCATGAAGATTTTGTAGATGAAGACACTGGTGAGGTAGTATCCATTGAAAGAAACGAAATAGTTCTGGATCGTGATACTGTTTTAGATAAAGACAATATTGAGGAAATCCTTGAAACAAGCGTAAAAACCATTCTTTTACACAAAGAAAGCGCGCAACAAGGTGACTATGCCATTATCCACAACACCTTACAAAAAGATCCAACAAACTCTGAAAAAGAAGCTGTTGAACACATATACAGACAACTGCGTAATGCTGAGCCGCCAGATGAGGAAACAGCACGTGGTATCATTGATAAATTATTCTTTTCAGACCAACGTTACTCTTTAGGGGAAGTAGGTCGTTACAGAATGAACAAAAAATTAGGTTTGGATATTGGAATGGATAAGCAAGTACTTACCAAAGAAGATATCATTACCATTATAAAATATTTAATCGAGCTTATTAATTCCAAAGCAGAGATTGACGATATCGATCACTTATCCAACCGTCGTGTACGTACAGTAGGTGAACAATTGTCATCTCAATTTGGTGTTGGTTTAGCACGTATGGCGCGTACCATTCGTGAGCGTATGAACGTTCGTGATAACGAAGTATTTACGCCAATAGACTTAATTAATGCCAAGACTTTATCGTCTGTTATTAATTCATTCTTTGGAACCAACCAATTATCTCAGTTCATGGATCAAACAAACCCATTGGCAGAGATAACCCACAAACGTCGTTTATCGGCTCTGGGACCAGGTGGTTTATCACGTGAGAGAGCAGGTTTCGAGGTTCGTGACGTTCACTATACACATTACGGAAGACTTTGTCCAATTGAGACTCCAGAGGGTCCAAACATTGGTCTTATTTCTTCACTTTCTGTTTATGCTAAAGTGAATTCCATGGGATTCATTGAAACACCTTATAGAAAGGTAACAGATGGTGTTGTAGATATTAAAGGAGAACCTGTTTACTTAAGTGCAGAAGAAGAAGAAGAGCAAATGATCGCTCAAGCAACCGTTAAGGTAGATGATACTGGTAAAATTCTTCACGATAAGGTAATTGCCAGAATGGAAGGCGATTTTCCTGTTGTGGAACCAAGCCAAGTTCATTATACAGATGTTGCACCAAACCAAATTGCTTCCATTTCGGCATCCTTAATTCCTTTCTTGGAACATGATGATGCAAACAGAGCCTTGATGGGATCTAACATGATGCGTCAAGCTGTCCCTTTATTACGTCCTCAAGCTCCTATTGTTGGAACCGGACTGGAAAGACAAGTAGCTTCAGATTCCCGTGTATTGATCAATGCTGAAGGAAATGGAGTGGTAGAGTATGTAGATGCCAACGAGATCACTATCAAGTATGATAGAACAGAAGACGAGGCAAAAGTAAGTTTTGATAGCGATGTTAAAACCTACCCTTTAATTAAGTTCAGAAAAACCAACCAAGGAACATCCATCAACTTAAAACCCATTGTAGAAAAAGGAGATAAAGTTGTTAAAGGGCAAGTGCTATGTGAAGGTTATGCAACTCAAAAAGGAGAATTGGCCTTAGGAAGAAATATGAAAGTAGCCTTCATGCCTTGGAAAGGGTATAACTTTGAGGATGCGATTGTAATTTCTGAAAAAGTAGTTCGCGAAGATATCTTTACATCCATCCATATTGATGAGTATTCTCTTGAAGTGAGAGATACCAAATTAGGAAACGAAGAGCTTACCAACGATATTCCTAACGTTTCTGAAGAGGCTACCAAAGACCTTGACGAAAATGGAATGATCCGTATTGGTGCTGAAGTAAAACCAGGAGATATTCTTATTGGAAAAATTACACCAAAAGGTGAAAGCGATCCAACTCCTGAAGAAAAACTATTACGAGCTATTTTTGGTGATAAAGCAGGAGATGTTAAAGATGCCTCTTTAAAAGCATCACCTTCATTAAATGGTGTGGTAATAGATAAAAAATTATTTGCTCGTGCAGTAAAAGATAAACGTAAGCGTGCAAAAGATAAAGAAGATATTGCACAACTTGAGGGTATCTACGATAAAAAATTCGACGATTTAAAGGAAGTTTTAGTTGAAAAACTTTTTGCAATCGTTGGAGGTAAAACAGCTCAAGGTGTCTATAATGATCTAGGTGAAGAAGTATTGCCAAAAGGTAAAAAGTACACCCTTAAAATGTTAAATGCCGTAGATGATTATACACATTTAACCACAGGAGTATGGACAACAGACGATTATACCAATAAACTGGTAGCCGACTTGATCCATAACTACAAGATTAAGGAAAACGATTTACAAGGATCTTTGCGTCGTGAGAAGTTTACCATTTCTGTTGGAGACGAGTTACCAGCAGGTATTATAAAATTAGCTAAAGTTTACATAGCTAAAAAACGTAAACTAAAAGTTGGAGATAAAATGGCAGGACGTCATGGTAACAAAGGTATTGTTGCTCGAATAGTACGTCAAGAAGATATGCCATTCCTAGAAGATGGAACGCCTGTGGACATAGTTCTAAACCCATTAGGTGTACCTTCCCGTATGAACATTGGGCAGATTTACGAAACGGTTCTTGGTTGGGCTGGACAAAAGTTAGGGCGTACCTACGCAACCCCAATTTTTGATGGTGCATCTCTAGACCAAATCAATAAATTTACAGATGAAGCTGGAATTCCAAGATTTGGACACACCTATCTTTATGATGGTGGAACAGGAGATCGTTTTGACCAACCTGCAACAGTTGGAGTGATCTATATGTTAAAATTAGGACATATGGTTGACGATAAAATGCACGCACGTTCTATAGGACCTTACTCATTGATTACACAACAACCTCTTGGTGGTAAAGCACAATTTGGAGGACAACGTTTTGGAGAGATGGAAGTTTGGGCATTAGAAGCATATGGTGCATCTGCAACATTAAGAGAAATATTGACCGTGAAATCTGATGATGTTATTGGTAGAGCTAAAACTTATGAAAGTATTGTAAAAGGTGAACCAATGCCAGAACCTGGATTACCAGAATCTTTCAACGTACTTATGCACGAATTGAAAGGATTAGGACTGGACATTAGATTAGAAGAGTAATTTCGAGAGGACAATTCGCAACTGTCCCAATTAAAACAAGCGTTGTATGTAAGGAGAGCTCGCGGGCTCTCCATACTAAAAACATAAAAGATGGCAAGAAAACAAGATAAGAATACAGTACAGAGATTTAATAAAATCTCCATTGGTTTAGCATCACCAGAATCTATTTTAGCAGAATCTCGAGGTGAAGTCCTAAAGCCAGAAACTATCAATTATCGAACTCATAAACCAGAACGTGATGGTTTATTCTGTGAGCGTATTTTTGGTCCTGTTAAGGATTACGAGTGTGCTTGTGGAAAATATAAAAGAATTCGCTACAAAGGTATTATTTGCGACCGTTGTGGTGTGGAAGTAACAGAAAAGAAAGTACGTAGAGATCGTGTAGGACATATTAATTTGGTTGTTCCTGTTGCGCATATCTGGTATTTCCGTTCGTTACCAAATAAAATAGGTTACCTTTTAGGATTACCATCTAAAAAACTGGATATGATAATTTACTACGAACGTTACGTAGTTATTCAACCAGGTATTGCAAATAATGCAGAAGGAGAACCTTTGCAAAAAATGGATTTCTTAACGGAAGAAGAATATTTGAACATTCTGGAAACCCTTCCAAAAGAAAACCAATACCTTGAAGATTCAGATCCTAACAAGTTTATTGCTAAAATGGGAGCTGAGTGTTTAATAGATTTATTGGCAAGAATTGATTTAGACAGTTTGTCGTTTGAATTACGTCATAAAGCAAACACAGAAACATCTAAACAACGTAAAACCGAAGCTTTAAAAAGGTTACAAGTAGTGGAAGCCCTTCGTGAATCAAACGAAAATAGGGAAAATCGTCCAGAATGGATGATCATGAAAGTCATTCCAATCATTCCACCGGAATTACGTCCCTTGGTGCCTCTTGATGGTGGTCGTTTTGCTACCTCAGATTTAAACGACTTATACCGACGTGTGATTATTAGAAACAACCGTCTTAAAAGACTTGTTGAAATAAAAGCACCAGAAGTTATTTTACGTAACGAAAAGCGTATGTTGCAGGAATCTGTAGATTCGCTATTCGATAACACACGTAAGTCATCAGCAGTTAAAACAGATTCAAACAGACCTTTAAAATCACTTTCAGATTCATTAAAAGGGAAACAAGGTCGTTTCCGTCAAAACTTATTAGGAAAACGTGTGGACTATTCTGCTCGTTCGGTAATTGTTGTTGGACCAGAATTAAAATTATACGAATGTGGATTGCCAAAAAACATGGCAGCTGAACTTTACAAACCTTTTGTTATAAGAAAATTAATAGAGAGAGGTATAGTAAAAACAGTAAAATCTGCAAAGAAAATTATAGATAGAAGAGAACCTGTGGTTTGGGACATTTTAGAGAATGTTTTAAAAGGACATCCAGTGCTTTTAAATCGTGCTCCTACCTTACACAGATTAGGAATTCAAGCATTCCAACCTAAATTGATAGAAGGAAAAGCCATTCAGTTACACCCACTTGTAACAACTGCTTTTAATGCCGATTTCGATGGGGATCAAATGGCAGTACACTTGCCGTTGGGACCAGAAGCTATTTTGGAATCTCAATTATTAATGTTGGCTTCCCACAATATCTTAAACCCTGCAAATGGTTCTCCTGTAGCTGTACCTTCTCAGGATATGGTACTTGGTCTTTACTATATGACCAAAGAGCGTAAATCTACCAAAGATGTACAAATCAAAGGTGAAGGATTAACGTTCTATTCACCAGAAGAGGTGGTTATTGCCTACAATGAAAAGCGTGTGGACTTAAATGCATCCATTAAAGTAAGAACTTACGACTTTAACGAGGAAGGCGAATTAACATTGCAAATTATTCCTACAACAGTAGGACGTGTATTGTTCAATCAAAACGTACCTCATGCTGCTGGATACATTAACGAAGTACTTACCAAAAAATCATTGAGAAACATTATTGGTGATATTTTAAAAGTAACTTCTGTTCCAGAAACGGCAGAGTTTCTTGATGAAATTAAAAGCTTAGGATATAATTTCGCCTTTAAAGGTGGATTATCGTTCAGTTTAGGAGATATTATCATACCACCAGAAAAGCATGATATGATTGCTAGCGCTAACAAGCAGGTAGATGGTATTATGGCCAACTATAACATGGGACTTATAACCAACAATGAGCGTTATAACCAAGTTATCGATATCTGGACTTCAACCAATGCTGAGTTGACCGAGTTGTCCATGAAACGTATTCGTGAAGACCAACAAGGGTTTAATTCGGTGTATATGATGCTTGATTCTGGTGCTCGTGGATCCAAAGAACAGATCCGTCAGCTTACAGGTATGCGTGGATTGATGGCAAAACCTAAGAAATCCAATGCTGGAGGAGGCGAGATTATCGAAAACCCAATTCTCTCCAACTTTAAAGAAGGTCTATCTATTTTAGAATACTTTATTTCTACGCATGGTGCTCGTAAAGGTCTTGCAGATACAGCTCTTAAAACAGCAGATGCGGGTTATTTAACACGTCGTTTGGTGGATGTTTCACAAGACGTTATTGTTAATAGCGAAGATTGTGGAACCCTTAGAGGTGTGGAAGTAACGCCATTAAAGAAAAATGATGAAGTTGTAGAGTCTTTACAAGATAGAATTATAGGAAGAATTTCTTTAAATGATGTATATAATCCATTAACAGACGAATTACTTGTGGCCTCAGGAGAACTAATAGATGAAGCAACAGCCAAATCTATTGAAGACTCTCCACTTGAAACAGTAGAAGTACGTTCACCATTAACCTGTGAAGCAAAACAAGGTATTTGTGCCAAATGTTATGGCCGTAATTTGGCTACCAACAAAATGGTACAACTTGGAGAAGCAGTAGGTGTTGTGGCAGCTCAATCTATTGGAGAACCTGGTACACAGTTAACATTGCGTACGTTCCACGTAGGTGGAATTGCAGGAAACATTTCTGAAGAAAACAAGCTAACCGTTAAGTTTGATGGTATAGCAGAAATTGACGATTTAAAAACCGTAAAAGGTGAAAACAGTCAGGGTGAACAAGTAAACATTGTTATTTCCCGTACTTCTGAGCTTAAATTGGTAGATAAGAAAACAGGTATTGTTTTAAGTACCAATAACATTCCTTACGGATCTTCTATTTATGTGAAGAATGGCGATGAAGTTAAAAAAGGAGATGTTGTATGTTCTTGGGATCCATATAACGGAGTAATTATTTCAGAATTTGCTGGAAAAGTACGCTACGAAAATATTGAACAAGGTATTACGTACCAAGTAGAAATAGATGAGCAAACAGGTTTCCAAGAAAAAGTAATTTCTGAATCCAGAAATAAAAAGTTAATCCCAACGCTTCATATTGAAGATTCAAAAGGAGAGACCATACGTTCTTACAACTTACCGGTTGGAGCGCATTTAATGATTGACGATGGCGATAAAATTAAAGTTGGTAAAATTTTAGTTAAAATCCCACGTAAGTCTGCTAAATCTGGAGATATTACAGGAGGTTTACCACGTGTAACAGAATTGTTTGAAGCACGTAACCCTTCCAATCCAGCAGTAGTAAGTGCTATTGATGGTGTGATTTCTTTTGGAAAAATCAAAAGAGGTAATAGAGAGATTATAGTGGAATCTAAATTAGGTGAAGTTAAAAAATACCTTGTTAAGTTATCAAATCAAATTCTTGTACAAGAAAACGATTTTATTAAAGCAGGTATGCCTTTATCAGATGGATCTATAACTCCAAATGATATCTTGGATATTAAAGGACCTTCAGCAGTACAACAATATTTGGTAAATGAAGTTCAAGAAGTTTACCGTTTACAAGGTGTGAAAATTAACGATAAGCACTTTGAGGTTGTAGTTAGACAAATGATGCGTAAAGTAAGAATAATCGACTCTGGAGATACCACATTCTTAGAAGACCAATTAGTTCACAAATCAGATTTCATTGAAGAAAATGACGAAGTATTTGGAATGAAAGTGGTTGAAGATGCAGGAGATTCCGCAACTATTAAACCAGGACAGATAATTTCACCTCGTGAATTGAGAGATGAGAACTCTATTCTTCGTAGAGAAGATAAGAACCTTATTGTTGCCAGAGATGCACAACCAGCTACTGCAACACCAATTTTACAAGGTATTACCAGAGCATCGTTACAAACAAAATCGTTTATTTCTGCAGCATCGTTCCAGGAAACAACAAAAGTACTTAACGAAGCAGCTGTAAATGGTAAAGTAGATGAATTGGAAGGACTAAAAGAAAATGTTATTGTAGGTCATAGAATTCCAGCAGGAACAGGTATGAGAACATATGAGAACATAATTGTTGGTTCTAAAGAAGAATTCGATGAAATGATGCAAGCAAAACAAGAAGTTAATTACAATTAATGTTTTGTGTATTCATTTAAAAATAAATAATTAAAAGAATCCTGCTATTGCAGGATTCTTTGTTTAAAACTTAACAGATTATGTCAGACGAAAAGAATCAAAAAAAACCAGGACAGATTAACATAGAACTGGATGAAAAAGTGGCCGAAGGAACCTATTCCAACTTGGCTATTATCAATCATTCCGTATCAGAATTTGTGATAGATTTTGTAAGCATCATGCCAGGAACCCCAAAAAGCAAGGTTAAATCCAGAATTATTTTAACACCACAACATGCCAAGCGTTTGCTTAAAGCTTTGGGTGATAACGTTAACAAGTTTGAGCATGCTCATGGTGAAATTAAAGATTACGAGCAACCTCCAATTCCATTAAATTTTGGGCCAACAGGAGAGGCTTAAAATAAGAC
>NZ_CAXATZ010000058.1:0-10222 GCF_963971605.1 uncultured Xanthomarina sp. | reverse complement strand
CTTTGTGTCAAAATTGAACTAAAAATAGTTGTTTTTTAACTCAGATCTTTGTTGTGGTGCGTTATTTAATTCTATTAGCCATATCTTCAAGTAACTCAAAAAATTCAAGTAGATGATATTTCGTTCCGTCTCGTTTAGAGGTCAACATCAAATATTCACCAACACTTGGTATTTTTAGAGGATTGGTTCCATAATAACTTCTTAATATTTTTTTAAATCCACTTAGAGATTCTACTGAATTGTGCGCAATGTGATTTCTTAATCTTTTGTATTGCAGCAATTCTGTTCTGTTTACTGTGTAAGGTAATTTAATAGGATAGCCATCTTTTAAATACAATTCAGACCTGTCAATTATTGTATTTGGTGTATTCCAATCAAGAAACTGCATAGAAGATTTTATCAAATTTTCTGCGTGAAAAAAATCTTTTGGCTTTAAAAATGATTTCACCTTCGTGCCATTACTTCTTTTTTTCTCTTGCGTGTAAAGTATGAAAACATCACGAATTAAGTTTTCATATTCTCTAAATGCATTAAAGAATATTGATTCGGTTAAAAAATACAGTTGTTTTTTTGATAAATCATTATTCTGAAAGTTAGTTTGATTTGTCGAATCAAAATTTTTCAAACTATTAATTTGAGAACAGAAATCATTATAAGCAGCTGATATTTTTATTCTTTTTTTAGCCATAAATTTTAAAGTGCTGCATTCAATTTTGTACAAGTGAAATTTGCACGAACTATACGAGCAGCTGTGTCTGTAGTTCCTCGTCTTGTATAGTTTATAAAGTCTTTGTAATCTGCTGGTATTTCAGCATCTTTATCTTCGGTGAACTCATCATATTTTAAACTGATTTCGTCCAATGCTATTCTTACTTTACCAATATTTTTTTCCGTAATAGTTGGTCTAGGTGTTTCTTCTAAACCATTTAGGCCATAAAGACTATGTCCGACTGTAGTAAAAAGTGTATAGAATAATTGTGGTCTTTTCCAATTTGTTCCTTTTAGTTCTTCTGCAGGGTAAATAGAGCCTATAAAAGTCATTATTTTATCAAACTTCTTTTTTGCATTCTCTAAATCACCTTCATCTTCTTCGTATTTTTTATAGTAACTTTCTATTCCTTTGTTTGTTTTTACTGTATCAATTAATGAAACGAATAAATCAGCTGTCATTTCAGCTTCACCCATTCGACTAACACTAGCCTTTGTTAATACACCTGCGTCAAGGTAATATCTGACATACTTTAAGCCATAAGTAAAAATCGATTGTTTAAAATAACCAACGTATCTCGCATTATATATTTCTTGAGTTTTTAGCTTAACGGTATATGAATTTATTCTTGCGAAAATGTCTAATATCTCCTCATATGGCATATTAAATAAAAGGTCTACGCCAAGTTCATATTGTAAAAACTCATCCTGAACATTTTCAGGTAAGTCCTCAAAAGTTTTTCCCGCAAATTCTTTGTTATGTACACGACTAATTTTAAAATCTCCGTTGTAAAAACCTAATATTGTTCGTAATCTTTGTTGTCCATCGACAACAACTCTTACGTTTTTTTTTCCTTGTAGCTTTTGAGTTAAAAGTAGTTTAGGAATCGGTTTTCCTCTGACAATTGTATCAATCAAGTATGATTTGGCTTTTTCAGTCCAAACATATCTCCTTTGGAATTCTGGTGATAATTCCAATAGGCCGTTTTCATTCCATTCAACAAAATCTGATATGTTATATGTTCTTGTATCAAAATTTTTCATTTGTTCTTTTATGTTTGTTTTTTAATGCACCACAACTCGTTATATAATAACAAATATAATCTTTTAAGGGATTCATTTGCCGGATAACAACACTTTTTTATTGCTTTTATCCTTTGTTTTATGTTTCAAACCTAGCTATTTTTTAGCAGCTTTGCAATACGTGGCACTACGTATGTTTTATTGCTCCTGCCCTTTTCTTTGCGGGTTTGCATTTGTAAAGAAAAGCAAACTTTTGCTGGCATCCTTACGGCTTTCCGTAAAACCCAACCAACTTATAAAAAAAACCATTAAAAATGTTTCTTCGCTCCACACCTGTTTCAACAAATAGAAGCCAATAATAACAAAACATCTTAAAAAACAAATCAAATGTAGTACATAACGAATGCAAAATCCCATGTTAAACTGCCTTGTCCTCAATGGCTGGTATATGGCTCAAGTATGGCTCAAGTATGGATAATGTATGGAGAGTGTATGGAGAGTGTATGGAACCTGTACAATCAATTTAGGTTCAAATAGTAGTATTGTATCACAAGGTCAGGATGTATCTAATAACCTATAAAGCTATTTTAGTACAGGTCATTTTTCTATACACAGCTTAAATAATGGCCACTTTTTTTTGGACATTAAGAAAAAAAAAGTATCTTAATCTTTCAAAATCCACTTCATTAGGTCAATACAGGTTATGCCTGTTTGCAACCGCTCTAAACCCTTATAAATAAAGACCTGCTTAGGGGTTCACCCGTAGATACTCCATAGTTACTCCATAGTTACTCCGTACATAGTCCGTAGATGGTCCGTACATAGTCCGTATGGCAGCTAGCTATTTTTTTTTCACAAAACAACCAAAAGAAAATCTGTTCTTTTATAAGGCACTCCCTAGGTTAGTTGCCTTTGATAAACAATTCCAAAACTAAAACATCTTACTATTGGCACTAATCGTAAACAAAGACCATAAAAAACCAAAAAATATCCCTATCACATGGTTTTATAATTATTTAGCTTATTTAGTAAAACGCTGTGTGGAAAAAACAGAGGTTTGCTTAAAACAAAAGATAACAAGAAAGCAATGATGTATCGCTATTATAATTCTATTGCAGGATTGAAATTGATAGGTAATTACCAACCATTTTTTGATTTTTCAACCTGAATGGCATCTAACAAATCGTTCTTTCCGTCCCAATGGCCCTCTACACGAAGCAATAAAGACTCTGCTTTCTCTAAATAGGCTTTAGATGCCTCTTTGTTTGTTGGGAATGTTAATTCGTATAAGGAGAGATAAAACTCGTAATATTTGGGGTAATAACTTACTCCTAGTTTATAAATTTCAACAGCATAGGCTTCCAGTTGATTGTTCCAATAACGTGAGGCTATCCCATTGATATCTGCAATTTCAGGCGGATAAGCATAGGGGCCAATAGTTGAAGCTTGTTGCAAATGCTCCAGCTCTTGAGCCAAACTTTGGGGTTGGGAAGTAAGGGTATAACTGTCATCTACCTTTGCGATGTGATTATATCTGCTTCTGAAACTTTCAAAAACTGCTGTTAATAATGTGGGGGTTGCAACTATAGGCACTGCATTATGGGCCGAATAATTGGCTTCAAAGACTTGGATGGAATTGAAAAAGCCTGGATAATCCCTCTTTAATTGTTCGTAATTTTTCCGGTGATAATAATCTTTACTATTGGCAATACCACCAATACTTATTGAAATGCCTTTTCTTACTGAAGGGTCCTGTTCCATAAAACCTTTTACAAGAAGGTTCATTTCGTCAAAGGGCGTATTGGCTATAACCCCAGCATAATACTCTGGATGCCTGTAATAAGAATACAAAGCGAATGATGCTGAAAAGGAATGGCCAATAATAAGTTTAAAATCATTAGGATGGTATTTTTGTAATACAGGGTCCAATTCCTTGGTAATGAATGTATCCAAAGGCAATTTAGTGTGTAAATCAACGATGCCACACTCTGTATTTCTTTGCTCTAGTGGGATTACAACTACTATGGCTTGTGGGATCTCTTTTGTGTATTGTAAATATTGTATGTCTGAAAGCAAGGGGTTCACAAACCATTCATGCTGTCCGTCAAGCAAATAAATAACTGGCAGCTTAACAGCATCCGATTTGTATTTGTAAAATTTTGGTTTGTGAACATATACTGTTCGCTCTTGGTTAAAAGCTTGGGAATATAGTTTTAAAGTATCCAATTCCTGCCCATAACTTAAGCTTATGCTTAGCAGAAAAGCCATGAAAGCCATAGTCTGTTTCATATTCATATAAGGGTGTTTTATTTCCTTCAAAAAAAACTAAAAAAATAAGACGCTTAGAGGTTTTGTAATTCCAGAGCTTGCTTAACAAAATGTCTAGATAAATCCAAATAGCATGTTCATGCCACTAATGTAGTAAAAAAACAACATCCTGTTGATTTAAAGGCCATAACATTTAGGTTAGACCATCAAACTTAAGCTGTGGAATTATTTAAGGATGAAACAAATAGAAACAAGCGTCGGTCGTGTTCTTTGTTCTTGTATCCTAATCTTAAATGTGTCTGGTGTTTTTTTTAAATGTACTTGTTGCTGAAACAAAAAATGATACCAAAATTTAATAAAGTCTAACTGACCTTTAACTTCCCTTTATTTTTCATTGCATATTCTGTACCTTTGCAAACCTATTTGCCAAGCAGGTACTTTTACCTTCTAATTAAAACAGAAGCTTTTATTTTTTATGAGTCCATTTGAAGAACATATTGAGGTTCAAGGCGCTCGCGTTCACAACCTAAAAAACATAGATGTTACCATTCCTAGGGAAAAACTGGTGGTGATTACCGGCTTGTCTGGAAGTGGCAAATCGTCTTTGGCTTTCGATACCATTTATGCCGAAGGCCAACGTAGGTATATAGAAACCTTTTCTGCCTATGCCAGACAGTTTTTGGGTGGACTGGAACGTCCTGATGTGGACAAGATAGACGGCCTCTCTCCTGTTATAGCTATTGAACAAAAAACCACCAGTAAGTCGCCCCGCTCCACAGTGGGAACCATAACAGAAATATACGATTTTTTAAGGTTGCTTTTTGCTCGTGCCAGTGATGCCTATAGTTACCATACTGGCGAAAAAATGGTGAGCTATACCGATGAGCAGATTAAAGAACTGATTATTGATAGTTTTAAGGGCAAACGCATAAACATCCTGGCACCTGTGGTACGATCGCGAAAAGGACATTACAGGGAACTTTTTGAGCAAATTGCCAAACAAGGCTTTGTAAAAGTTAGGGCCGATGGCGAAATTCTGGACCTGGTGAAAGGCATGAAACTGGACAGGTACAAAACCCACGACATAGAAATTGTTATAGACCGTTTAAAAATAGACCAGACGGTAGATAACCATAAACGCCTAAACGAAACCATAAATACAGCCATGTACCATGGCGAGGATGTGCTTATGGTCTTGGACCAGGACACACAGGAGCTGCGTTATTTTAGTAGGAACTTAATGTGTCCTAGCTCTGGGATTTCTTACCCCAATCCGGAACCCAACAATTTTTCGTTTAATTCGCCTAAAGGGGCTTGCCCAAAATGCAATGGTATTGGCTCCTTGTATGAGGTAAATAAAAACAAGATTGTTCCAGACCCAAAACTCTCCATTGCTGCTGGAGCTTTGGCGCCTCATGGCCCACAAAAAAACTCTTGGATCTTTAAACAGTTTGAAACCATAGCACAACGTTTTAACTTTTCTTTAAACGACCCATATAAAGACATTCCCGAAGAGGCCAAACAAATGATCCTCTATGGTGGCAACGAAAAGTTCTCGGTAGAGAGCAAAACCTTAGGGGTAACCCGCGATTATAAAATAGATTTTGAGGGCGTGGCGAATTTTATTGAAAGTCAGTACTCCCATGCCGAAACCACCTCCTTAAAACGCTGGGCCAAAGAGTACATGGACAAGGTGCTTTGCAACGAATGTATGGGCTCACGCTTAAGGCAGGAGTCTTTATATTTTAAAATAAACGGACAAAACATAGCCGAATTGGCCCAAAAGGATATTGTGGATTTGGCTGCTTGGTTTGAGCATTTGGAACAAAACCTTTCAGAAAAACAATTTAAGATAGCCGAAGAGATTTTAAAGGAAATAAAAACCCGATTGCAGTTTTTACTGGATGTTGGTCTGGATTATTTATCCCTAAACCGAAGTTCCAAATCGCTTTCTGGTGGTGAGGCTCAACGTATTCGATTGGCAACCCAAATAGGCTCGCAATTGGTAGGTGTGCTTTATATCCTGGATGAACCTAGCATAGGGTTGCACCAAAGGGATAACGAAAAACTTATTAAATCCTTAATAGCCTTGAGGGACATAGGCAACTCGGTAATTGTGGTGGAACACGACAAAGACATGATAGAGCATGCCGATTATGTGATAGACATAGGGCCTAAAGCCGGAAAATATGGAGGTGAAATTATAAGTGTGGGCACACCCGAAGAGTTAAAAACCCACCATACCCTTACAGCCGATTATTTAAATGGCACCAAAGAAATAGAAGTGCCCAAAACCCGAAGAAAAGGCACAGGCAAATGTATAGAGCTTAAAGGTTGTACTGGCAATAACCTTAAAAACATCTCGGTTAAATTCCCTTTAGGTAAAATGATTGGGGTAACTGGGGTTTCAGGAAGTGGGAAATCTACCTTAATAAACGAAACCCTCTACCCTATTATGAACGCCCATTACTTTAATGGCGTAAAAAAACCCATGCCTTACAAGAGCATTAACGGACTGGAGCATATAGACAAGGTTATAGACATCAACCAGTCGCCCATAGGCAGAACGCCACGAAGCAATCCAGCAACTTATACAGGTGTTTTTAGTGAAATACGCAGTTTGTTTGCCAAACTTCCTGAAGCCATGATACGTGGTTATAAACCGGGACGTTTTAGTTTTAATGTAAAAGGTGGCCGTTGCGAAACCTGCCAAGGTGGTGGTTTACGGGTTATAGAAATGAATTTCCTTCCAGATGTATATGTGGAATGCGAAACCTGCCAAGGCAAACGCTTTAATAGGGAAACCTTAGAGATTCGCTACAAAGGAAAATCCATTAGCGATGTGCTGGACATGACCATTAATGAGGCCGTACCCTTTTTTGAACACATACCCAAAATCCATAAAAAATTAAAGACCATTAAGGATGTTGGCCTGGGCTACATTACCTTAGGACAGCAAAGCACCACACTTTCTGGAGGCGAAGCCCAACGTATTAAATTGGCAACCGAACTTAGCAAACGAGACACTGGTAACACCTTTTATATCCTGGATGAGCCTACCACTGGTTTGCATTTTGAAGACATTAGGGTGCTTATGATCGTGTTGAACAAATTGGCCAACAAAGGCAATACGGTTTTGATTATTGAGCACAATCTGGATGTTATTAAAATGGTAGACCACATTATAGACATTGGCTACGAAGGTGGTAAAAATGGTGGCGAAGTTATCGTGGAAGGCACTCCCGAGGAGGTGATAAAACACAAAAAAAGCTATACTGCACAGTTTCTTAAAAAAGAATTGAACCTGTAGGGCAAAGTCCGCATATCAGCTTATTATAATATACATATCCAGCTTATGGTTGCTTTGGCTTGTAATCTGGACACATGAAATCGTTTTCCCAAGCCATTAAAAAATTACGCTTTATTCATTAAAATTCACTAACTTAGTAACTTAACCATAAATCCCTATATTATGAGAAGTTTACTTTGGCTGGTAGCCGTAATATGTATTGTTATCTGGCTATTAGGATTTTTAGGCGTAGTTCCAGGTATTGGAACTGGTAATTTAATCCATATTTTACTGGTGATTGCCGTAATTGTGATCTTGTATAACATTATATCCGGTCGAGGGCCTTTAAAATAATTCAAAAGAAAGAGTACCTTAGTTTATACAAAAAAGCAAACCCTTAAAAGGTTTGCTTTTTTTGTTTATTAAATGTAAAAGTGATAGGTTCTATCCTGTTTTTATAAATCATTTGAAGAAAGCACTAAAAATGTCCTTATTTCTCTTAAATTTGCCTTTGGATTATTTTGAAGCCAAAAGCCGATAAGAAAACATCCATTATAACAATTCAGAAAAAAAGAAAATAAGATATAAATGAGAGACGAACAACATCACAAACGTTGGAATGAGATAAAAACAAACGATTCCTGGGCTATTTTTAAAATCATGGGAGAGTTTGTAAATGGTTATGAAAAATTAAGTAGAATTGGACCTTGTGTGTCCATTTTTGGTTCGGCAAGAACCAAACCAGACAATAAGTATTACAAATTGGCCGAAGAGGTAGCTGCCAAAATAGTAGATCATGGTTATGGTGTGATTACAGGTGGAGGTCCAGGTATTATGGAAGCTGGAAACAAAGGCGCCCATATAGCTGGTGGAACATCGGTTGGATTGAACATTGAATTGCCTTTTGAGCAACACGATAATCCGTACATTGATTCCGATAAAAGTCTGGATTTCGATTATTTCTTTGTAAGAAAGGTTATGTTTGTTAAATACTCGCAAGGTTTTGTGGTTATGCCTGGAGGTTTTGGTACCTTGGATGAATTGTTTGAAGCCATTACCTTGATACAAACCAACAAAATTGAGAAATTTCCTATTATTCTTGTAGGAACGGAATTTTGGGGAGGCTTGATAGACTGGATCCATGAGACCTTGCTTACCAGGTTTAACAATATCAGCGCCAAAGATCTAGACCTGATCCATGTGGTGGACAGCCCAGAAGAAGTCATTGACATCTTGGATGCTTTCTATAAGAAGTATCGATTGAGCCCTAATTTTTAACCTGGTTAAAATCCCTAAAAAAACCTCATGAAAAAGAAAATTCAAATCATATCCATGCTTTGCATGATGATAACACACAGCCTGTTTTCTCAAGAAAACTTCAAGCTGATGTTTTACAATTTGTTGAATTTTCCTTTAGAGACCAATGTTCCCAACCGTATTGATTATTTGGAACAAACCTTGAACACCTACAAACCAGATATTTTTATGGTTTGCGAATTGAACAATGTGTATGGTGGCAATGCAATTTTACAAGTGCTTCAAGATATAATTAGTGAAGACTACAGAAGCGCTGTGTTTACTTCAAATACCTCAGACGATGAGATAGGCAACCAAAACGACCTTCAAAATTTAATATTTTACGACAATTCCAAATTCATTTTGGAGAGTCAGCATATTGTACAAACCCTCTATCGCGATTTCAATCATTATAAATTAAAGTTAAATTCTGTAAACCAAGACAGTAATCCTGTATATTTAAATGCGATTGTTTGCCACCTAAAAGCCTCTAGTGGCAGTAACAACGAAAACTTAAGATTACAAATGGTTCAAGATTTAACACAGTATTTAAGCACCTTTCCTTCTGATAGCTATGTGATGCTTGCTGGAGATTTTAATGTGTATTCAGCTTCTGAGCCTGCATTTCAGGAATTGATAGATCCAAACAACAACATTGTTTTTGTAGATCCTGTTGATAGAATGGGAAGTTGGCATACCAATGTGGATTATGTGGATGTGTTTACGCAATCTACCAGAACCCAATCAGGTTTGGGAGGTTCTACAGGTGGCCTGGACGATAGGTTCGATTTTATCCTAACCTCTACCAACATGCTGTCCAACCAAGATTTGTATTATGTTCCCAACAGCTATCAGGCTTTTGGCAATAACAACAACCCCAATTGTTTTAACAACGAGATACTTGATACAACTTGTGCAGGCACCAGTTTTTCTTTGGAAGTTCGCGAAGCGCTATATTACTTTAGCGACCACCTTCCTGTGGTTATGGAACTGGAAACCAATGAGACCTTATTGAGCATACCTACATACCAAACAGAGAACTTTCAAATTATGGGCACCAATATGGTGGACACTACCTTGGAGGTCCAAATACATAACCAATCACTTTCAACCAACAAACTTTACATTTTTAACACCTTGGGCCAAGTTGTTAAAAGCATTCCCCTGGGCACTTCCAATCGTTTAAGTATAGACGTGTCTGGTTTAAAAAATGGCATCTATTACATCCGTATGTCGAACACCAATGTACAACCGTTAAAGTTTATAAAATAAATTGAAAGTCAGATTTTTAAGTCCTTTATTGTTTCTTTTACTACCTCTTTGGGTTTTGGGTCAAAATAAAATAGACCTTAAAGCCGATTTTATGGTGGAAAAAAAACAGATAAAAATCTCACAAACCATTACGTATCACAACACCACAGAGGACACCTTGGACCTTGTGTATTTAAACGACTGGAACCATAGTTATGCTACCAAAACAACACCTTTGGCCATGCGTTTTGCTGAAGAATACAGTACCGAATTTCACTTTGCCAAAAATGAAGACAGAGGCTATTCGGTTATCACATCCATAGAACAAGACCATCAAGAATTGGAGTTTGACAGGGTAAAAGAGCATATAGACGTGGTAAAAGGTGT
>NZ_CAXATZ010000057.1:0-10340 GCF_963971605.1 uncultured Xanthomarina sp. | reverse complement strand
ACGTAGTCAGCAGATTTACAGTCTGCCCTCGTTGGCCGCTTGAGTATCTCCCCAATTAAAATGTTTCACCCTATTAAAGAACTTCATCTAATTTAGCCTTTTAAAAGCCTGTGAAAATTAGATTTTTTTGAGCCGATGGAGGGACTCGAACCCACGACCTGCTGATTACAAATCAGCTGCTCTAGCCAGCTGAGCTACATCGGCTTTCTTAACTTTTTTCACTAAAAAAAAGCCCGCTATTTCTAACGGACTGCAAATGTATATATTTATTTTCTTTTTCAAAACATTTTTTCTGAAAAATTTCTTATAAATGTGCTCTAAGTTTTTCTTTTCGTTTTTTTAGTTGTCTCTCCAATGAGGCTACTGCCAAATCTGTTCCTTCTTCAAAAGTTTTACATTGCTTTTTTACAACCAAACTATCTCCAGGGACACTTACACGAGCTTCAAATATTTTATTTTCCTTGTCACTGGTGTTCTCTACTTTTAAATAAACATCTGAACTAATGACTTTATCATAAAATAAATCCAACTTGTCCATACGCTTTTGAATAAAGTCTATCAATTTCTTGTCTGCATTAAAATTGACCGATTGCGTGTTTACTTTCATACTGCTTTTGTTTTAGAATTAGACAATAAGTTATGCTGGCTATTTTTTACTTCTAGGGTGTGTGTTTAGGTACACTTTTTTTAACTCGGCGATACTGTTGTGAGTGTAAACTTGTGTAGCAGCTAAACTGGAATGTCCCAAAAGTTCTTTTACAGCATTTAAATCTGCACCTTGGTTTAGTAAATGTGTTGCAAAAGAATGCCTTAATATATGTGGGCTCTTTTTCACTTTACTGGATGCTAAACTAAAATACTCATTAATTATTCGGTAAACAAGTGTTTCATAAATTTTAACGCCATTTTTTGTTAAAAAAAGAACCTCTTTATCTGTAATATTTTCCAATTGATTTCTAAACCCTAAATAAACATTCAGGCTTTCCATAACCATATTCAATAATGGCACATAACGTTCTTTGTTTCTTTTTCCAAGCACCTTTAAGGTTTTATTGGAAAAGTCAATATCCTTTAGTTTTAGTTCTATCAATTCCATCCTTCTTATTCCAGTGGAATAGAACAGTTCTATAATAAGTTTGTTTCTAACACCTTCAAAATCGTTGTCGTAATTAATGTCATCCAAAACGGTTGCTATTTCAGTTTCGGAAAAAGGGACTTGTATTTTTTTACTGGTTTTTAAAGCCTTGTGCTTAGCCAGAGGATTGATCTGAATGCTTTCTGTTTTCAGTAAAAATTTATAATATGAATTTAGGGCTGAAACTTTTCGGTTGATACTTCTGTTTGAAATACCTTTTTCCACTAGGCTCACGATCCAACTCCTAATTTGGGAATAGTTTACCGTATCTATGGAGCTGTTGCCATATTCCAAACCTATAAACCCTGAAAACTCAACGATGTCTTTTTGATAGGCATGTATGGTAAGTTTCGAATATTTTTTTTCAAGTAATAAATAATCTAAAAAAGCATTTAAAGACATTTGCAGGTATATATTGTTCAGTAAATATATGAAATTTAAAAGTAGATGGCCTCAAAACAAAAAAATCCTGCCAAACCGTTGCTTAAGCTATGGTTGACAGGATTTTTTATGTGGATTTAACAAATTTTGAGATTAGATGTTTTCTTGATCCCTTAAATGTTGAATGTATTGCGCTTTTTGAATTTGAGCTCTACGTACTACAGATGGCTTGTTAAACTGCTTACGAGCTTGTAATGCACGTTTTGTTCCAGTTTTGTCAAACTTTCTCTTATAACGCTTTAAAGCTCTATCTATATTTTCTCCTTCTTTTATTGGTATTATTAACATAGTGTCTTAACCTCCTCTCTTTTAGAATTTCAGTTTGCAAATATAAAAACAAATTGATAATGCACAATTAAAAAATTATTTTTTTTTGAACAAATATGTTTTACTCGCAAAAAAATTTAAGAAGCTCAAAACCAGCATCTATCATTAAAACCATTTCATTCAATTCTTTTACTCTTTGAATAAGGAAGAACGTTTGGTCAGGTCTTGAATGAGTTTTTCTTCTTCTTCACTTTCCAATAACGTATTATAATTTTTCCAAAAGGCTTTGTTGTAAGGTCTTGGAGAGAAAATATCTGGATCCCAAGTACTGTTTAAGGCTTCTTTTATCTTTTCTTTATCCAAAATAATCTCTGTGAACAATATTTCCTGCACAGTATAATAATAGCGTTCTTCTGGATTGCTTTCTTCCTCTTCTCCAGCAGCAAGGTTTCCTGTTTTAGTTCCAACATTTACCAGTTTTGGTGTTTCGTAATAGATATAACTAGGGTACATTTTATCTTGGTATTCCATATAATTAATAATCAACTTATGGTTTACCTGTGTTCCAAAAAGAGTTTTGCTCCTGCTTTTTTGTGCACTGGAAGCAGCTACCAATTCATATTCAATTTTTTTTATGGCGTAAGTGTCCCAGTAAATATAAATCCAACCATTGGCATGATACCCATCATTGTAGATACCTTTGGTTTCCAGGTTAATGTAATCCTTGCCTTTTGAAATCTTGATTTTATAAATTTTCCTATCATTGTCCACCAAAATGGTATCCAATGAAAACAAATGTTGGTCTAACATCTTTTCGTTGAACAACGCTCTTGGTTTATTGGAATTTCTAACTAAGTTAAGCTTGCCATGAAACAAGTTCTCCAAACCATTGATTCTGGTGTCATTCCATTTAATGGCTTTAACCAAAGAAGATGTTTTAATGGTGTCCCTTTTTAAATTTCTGGCTTTTAAATCCTTGTTGTTGGATTTGTCTTTTAAGTATGCCGTATAGGTTAATAAACTATCCACATCCCTTAGGTCGTAACTTTTCCTTACCTCATCGACATTGATTTTTAGGAACTCTGTGGTGTTTGTTTGATAACTGGAATCATACAGAGTGATGGCACCTTCCACCAACCATTTAAATTCCTTTTTATTTCGTTCTTTATGTCTAACAAACCCCTTTTCCAGATAAGCTGAATCCGGTAAATTTTCAGAAAGTCTTTCCAAAGCCCTTAACACGATATCGTTCCCTGTTTTTGGTCTGGTATCGGCAACCAGGAGTATTTCATCCAAGGAAGCCACATCTGGTTCCAAATACACATCAAAACTACTGTCGAATTCATTCACTGGAACCTTAT
Organism: uncultured Xanthomarina sp.; assembly: GCF_963971605.1. Classification (NCBI taxonomy): domain Bacteria; kingdom Pseudomonadati; phylum Bacteroidota; class Flavobacteriia; order Flavobacteriales; family Flavobacteriaceae; genus Xanthomarina; species uncultured Xanthomarina sp. The sequence continues at coordinate 7,136 of NZ_CAXATZ010000057.1, read as the reverse complement.
AACTTTTATACCCTATGGATGAGATTACCAACGTGTCTCTTACATGTTTTTCTGGCACAACCAAAACAAACTTTCCATCTGCATTGGTAATGGTTCCTGTGGTTGTGTTTTTAACATACACACTGGCACTCTCCAATGGCATAAAGGTTTCAGCATCCAATACCGAATTTTTAATTTCGGTTTGTGAAAAAATTGACAAACCACTTAAAAATATAAGAAGACCTAAAACATGTTTGAAAGGGGATGGTTTCATAATATATGGGTTACTTAAGTAGCAGGTTTATAGTTTTTATCGTCCAAAATCATTTTGGCCAAAATTTCACGAAGAATTTCTGAAGTCCCTCCACCTATGGGGCCCAATCGGCTATCGCGAAGCAGTCTGGCCATTGGGTATTCTTCCATATAACCATAACCTCCTAAAAACTGAAGGCACTCGTTTATAACTTCGTCTGCCATTTTAGTGGATTTTAATTTGGACATGGTGGCCTGTTTTACAACGTATTCCCCTTTATCCAATCTGTAAGCAACAGAATAATTGAATTCACGGCAAACTTCCATTTCGGAATACAATTCGGCATATCGATGCCTTAAGGCTTGAAATTGATCTATGGTTTTACCAAAAGCCGTTCGTTCACTCATGTATTGTTTTGCATAGTCCAACGCGTATTCAGCCCTTGCATGCGCATTGATTCCCATAATCAATCTTTCCAAGGCAAAATGCTGCATGATGTACGGAAAGCCTTTACCTTCTTCTCCCATTAATTGATTGGCAGGAACAACCACATTATCGAAAGCTATTTCGGCAGTATCACTAGCTCTCCAACCCAGTTTGTCTAATTTGGTGGCAGAGATTCCCGGTGTTTCCCTATCCACGATAAAAATGCTCATTCCCCGATGTCCTGCATCTGGGTCTGTTTTTGCAGCAACCACTAAATAATCGCTATAAACACCATTGGTAATAAAAGTTTTAGAACCATTGATAATGTAAGTATCCCCTTTTTTTACAGCTGTGGTCCTCATGCCTGCCACATCGCTTCCTCCAAATGGTTCTGTAATACACAAGCAGCCAATTTTATCTCCAGATATACTAGGGGCTAAATATTTTTCTTTTATCTCATGGCTTCCTTCCTTATTAACATGGGTCATGGCCAAATAGGCATGAGCCCACATATTTGCTGCAAAACCACCTGAGTTTATTTTTTGAAGTTCCTCAAGAAATATCACTGTGTAAAACAAATCCAGGTTTAAACCTCCATAAGCTTCAGGGTAAGCCAAACCAAAAAACCCCATGTCACCAAACTTTTTCCAAATAAAACGTTCCACAGTTCCTGTTTTTTCCCATTTTTCAATGTGTGGAACCACTTCTTTCTGTAAAAAATCTTTAAGACTTTCTCTAAACATTTGATGTTCTTCTGTGAAGTACATACTATTCATACTGTTTCTCTTTATTGATTGAGCTTCAAATATAATTTAATTATCTCGAATTTGTTAGTAGGAAAGCTTTTTACTTTCAATAATTCGTCCAAGGATTTGTAACCTTCCCTTAGGGTTCTTTGTTCTATAATATGGTGTGCCACTTCGTAATCTATATATTGTACCGTAACCAATTGCTCAATTGTAGCTTGGTTTAAATCAATCTTTTCAACCTGTTTTGGTGTCTTAACCGTAAACTGTTCCAAAAGTCGCTCTATAACCTCTGGGGGCAAACCGTAAACTTCCTGCAACTGAACATCTGCTATAAAACCACCATATTTCTCCCGATACTTGATAATACGTTTTGAATACCCTTCTCCTATTCCATTAATTCTTTGTAATTGTGTGGCAGTTGCAGTATTTAAATCCTGTTTTTGATCGAAATTTTTAGGCTGATGTGTTGCGTTTGAATTTATATAATCTTTTTTAATTTTTGGGTTTGTTACCCATTCCGGAAATTTAAAATACGGCGACATGGTAGCAAGCAAGGAGTCTGATACTTTAGTAACTTGCTGAAATTCCTTTGCAGAATTTACCCATTTGTCCTGAGCGCGAAATTGCAATAGCCTATCAATTTCTTCATTGCTCATGCCAAGCGTATAGCCTTTATAGTCTGTAATATAATTGGGGTTAAATGGATAAACTTTAGGTTTCCTGTTTTCTATTTCAACCAACCGTAGTGAATCTATTTCTAAAAGAAACTTGTTTAATCCATCATTATCAACAGTGTCTACATCCTTTGAAAAACTTACAAAAAAATAGAGAGCTTGTAATGACACAATAACAAGGATCAATAAAAAAATCCCATTCCGTTGCTTTCTAGTAAACGTGAAATGGGATTTTAATCGTTTCATTTTGAATTATTTTTTGGACTGCTCTGGTTTCCTAAATAACAAATTGGATTTTAATTTTGCCAAATAGGAATCTAAGTCTAATTTAACCTCTTTAGACATAATATACAAGCCAATTATATTAGGGAACGACATCGCCAATATCATCATGTCTGAGAAATCTAGAACAGCACCCAAGCTTACTGATGCACCAATAACAACAAATACCAAAAACAACATCTTATAGATAAATTCTGTCTTTTTACTTTTCCCAAACAAATAGGTCCAAGCCCTCATACCGTAATAGGACCAGGAAATCATGGTTGAAAAAGCGAACAAAAATACTGCCAATGCCAGTACATAAGGGAACCAAGAAATTTGACTGCCAAAAGCGTCAGATGTCAATTGAGCCCCAGCCATACCTTCAACTTCATGCATTCCAGTAAAAATTAACACTAATGCAGTTAAAGTACACACAACAACTGTATCTATAAAAGGTTCTAACAAAGCCACAAAACCTTCAGAAGGTGGATTGTTGGTTTTTGCAGTACTATGCGCTATAGCTGCAGAACCAACACCTGCTTCATTTGAAAACGCTGCGCGTTGAAATCCTACAACCAATACGCCTATAATACCTCCTTTAAGTGCAGAAGGACTAAAAGCCCCTTCAATAATAGCCGAAAATGCTGGCCCAATGTTTTGTATATTCATAATTATCACCGCCAAAGCTGCAACTATATATATTGAAGCCATAATAGGCACTACGCGTCCAGTAACCTTTGCTATACTATTTATACCTCCTATAATTACAACACCTACAAGAATGGCTGTAATAATTCCAAAATAGAAACCGTTTCCTTCTAACATGGGAAACTGACCTGCTAATTGCTCAAAAGATTGATTGGCCTGAAACATATTTCCGCCTCCAAAAGAGGCACCAACAGCCAAAACCGCAAATAATCCAGCCAATACTTTTCCTAAACCTTTCATATTGCGTTTTTCCAATCCGTGTCTTAAATAATTCATAGGACCTCCAAACACACGTCCATCTGGAAGGATATCTCGATATTTAACCCCTAAGGTACATTCTACAAATTTAGTGGACATTCCCAATAAGCCACACACAATCATCCAAAAAGTAGCTCCAGCACCTCCAAGAGATACAGCTACAGCCACACCAGCTATATTACCCAAACCAACTGTTCCAGAGACAGCAGTCGCCAATGCTTGAAAATGCGTTACTTGCCCTGGAGCATCAGGATCATCATATTTCCCTCTCGCCAAATCTATGGAATGTTTGAATCCACGAATATTGATAAAGCCCATTCTTAATGTAAAGAAAAGAGCACCTAACACCAACCAGATTACAATAAAAGAAATTGGCTTTGTTAATGGGTCTCCATTAGGATGTGTTAATACTATGGGTTCATCGTAAGCAATTTCGGCAAAAATATGAGCACCCTGCTCTATTACATGCTTTTTATTGTTTGAATTGTAAATGGTTTTTCCTTGAGCTGTAAGTTGTTTTAACTTTCCATTTGCTGATGCATTTACAGTAATCTCATTGTTATCCTTATCTAAAATAACAGCAATAGGTTCTCCTTTGTTAACATGTTCGCCCTGATTTTTTAACCATTGTTTTAAAACATATTTGTTTTCCACTTCATTGGTCCAGTTTGGAACACCTATTTGTTTAACATCGGCATATACTACAGGATCATATATACCTATAGCCGCAAAAGGATCCCAAAACAAAACAGACCCCAAAGCACTCACGGCCGGGGTCATGGTGCCATTAAAAACTTCGGTTATTGCTTCGGTTTTTACAGTAAACACCGCTGTTTTGGTGTTACCATTGGCATCTGTAACTACAACCGAGTAAGGAACCCCCTCTGTTAACCCTGTTGAACGATTTGATTTTAAAGGCGTGTTTTGATTGCTCCATCTGTAAGTATATGGTTCAGTTCCTCCAGTGACATTTAATGTTATGGTACCATCATTAATATTTTTAGATGGATTGGAAACTACGGCTTCAACATTAATATCTTGAGAAAACAAAAAAAGAGGCAAGATTAATGTTAATAATGAAAGAAGAGCTTTCTTCATAAGATATATTATTAGTTAGTTTGTCTATTAAAGGCAGCAAGATGCTAAAAAAAATTGAGTTTTTAAAGTTTCGTCTTTAATTTAACGCTTACCGAAAAAATAGGAATTTTTAAATATTGTACAATGAATTTAACTTTTGAATTTGTTCTGGCCTTCCAAGGACTATAATTTTGGAATTTGGAATTAATTCTAAATCGGCTTCGGGATTAATCAAGTATTCACCTTGCGCATTTTTAAAACCAATGACACTACAACCTGTTTGCTTTCTAAGGTCTAAGTCCCTAATGGTTTTTATTTGAGAGGTATCGTATAATTGTTCCACCGAAATTTCTTCAATATTGATGTTGGATTTGCCAACAATGGACAAATTGTCTATAAACTCCAACAAACCAGGAACAACCACCAAAGAAGCCATGTGGTCCCCTCCTATTTTATCCGGAAGAATAACATTGTTGGCTCCAGCCAATTTAAGTTTTTTGTAAGAGGTTTCTTGAGAGGCACGACTTATAATATTTAGGTCGCTATTTATTTGTCTGGAAGAAAGCACCACAAACAAATTATCGGCATCGTTGGGCAAAGCAGATATTAAGGTGGAAGCCCTTTCAATACCAGCTTGCAATAATGTTTCGTCTTCATTGGCATTTCCTATTACAAAAGGCACCAATTCACTTTGATATTTTTCGGCAATTTCCTTGTTTTTTTCTATAACAACAAAAGGTTTCTTGTAAGCCATTAATTTAGTAGCTGCCTGTTTTCCATTTCTACCATATCCACAAATAATAATATGGTCTTTAAGGTTGTCTATCTTTTTTTGCATCTTTCTTTGTTTTAGTCCTTCTAAATTATTCTTGCTTAAAATATACTCCGTAATCACACTAATGGCGTAACCCACAATAACCACACTGGTTAAAATCAATAAAATTGTAAACACCTTGGAACTTTCGTCCAGAGGCTGTACTTCACCAAAACCTACTGTGGTAATGGTAATAACCGTCATGTAAAAAGCATCTATCCAGGAAAGCTGTGACAATATTTTAAAACCTACCACACCTGCACCCAATAAAATAGCCAATAGAAAAATGGCTGTATAAATTTTAGATTTTAATAGCTTGATTAAAGGGTTGTTCATGTGTAAAGTTTATAAATCGAATACCGAAGAACGCTTTGTGTATAGCAGGTCCTTGATATGCATCCAAAAAGCAATAAAAAGATATAAAGCAAAACCAAAACCCAAGGTTACAAAAGTTAAATACATAAAGGAGGTTCTTACAACTTTTGCCCTAATACCCAATCTGTCTGCAATTCGCTGACACACATAATACCCATGTTTTTGGAAATAAAGTAAAATTCTGTAAAATAAATTCATGCTGCAATTTAAAGATAAAAATTAAGAAAAAATTCTAAAATTGTCGTTCGCGTTTAAAAGAAAATCAATTTGTGGGACCAACAAAAGGGTTCTTAAGTAAATCTGTGTAATTTATCAGTTTATCAAGAAAAATTTAAGATTCATGACTTTTGGGTAATTTTATTAAAACACTTAAAAGCCTTAACGATTCTGGATTCAATTTATTTATAGTGAACTCCTTCATTTATCGACTTGCCTATTTAACAATTAACGCATTGCCCACAGCACATTTCAAGCATTGGTTTTTATCGCAATATGTGGTTTTAAGTTGAATAAGCGCTTGCGATTGCATGGCTGTGTGTGAGACTTTTTTTATTTTATTAAAAGCAGAAACAATGCTGTTTTTTTCTGATGGGATCTGCTGGATCAGCTCTAAAAGAAAATCGTTTACATCTTTCCCTTGATGTCTGGCATAAGCAAACTTTATAGGAATAATGGTGTTTATGATCAATAAATCAACAAACGCTTTGGTTATTTTTTTGTTTGAAGGTTTAGATACTTTTCCAAAGCTATAATGGGTTTTCCAAAAAACAGATGTCGACACTTGAAACAGTTTATATATGTTTTTAAGCGAAGAAATTTCCATTATTTGAGAAAACAAACTGGAATGCAAGTGATACAGTGTGGCTAATTGCGACAAACGGATGGTTGGAAAATTTTGAGGTCTAAGTCTAAAAAACTGAATTGGCACAACTTCGGTATCATGCAAATTATATTTTCGTTTTAAATACCTGTACTCCTTCTGCAAGACTAAAAAATAGGGCTCCTGAATGTCTTGGTCCAACAAGCCTGTTAGTCCAAAAAACAAAGCCTCCAAAGTTGATTGATTGTTTTGCAGTTTTCTAATTATCTGAAAATCTACAGCATTTGCCATGCTAAAAAAAGCTTCCCCATTCACTTTCAAACCAAAGTTTTTAGCCAACATTTTAAACAAAACGGCTTCCCAATTGTTTTTGGAATCCTGTAGAAGCTTTTCAATGGTTTCAGACTTTCGCTCCAAACGCTCTATATACAAACGTTCCAACCAGCTTTCGAGGACAAATGGTGCTACCTCAGCAAAATCTGCTTCACAATTAATCCATTTATCTTTTGCTGAAAGCAATTTACTGTAATTGAGCAAGACCATTTTATCTACAACTTCTTTTAATTCCAAAGTTGGAACAATGGAGTTGTTTTTTCTAAAAATTTCTGTATCATGTTCCCAAACCACATGTAAAATCACATTGTCATAGGCTTGATCTGTTTCGTGGTTATGCACAAACCAATCGCTGGATTTAACATGAACCTCCACATTTCCTGCCCAAAGTTGATCTGCTATTTTT
>NZ_CAXATZ010000056.1:0-11312 GCF_963971605.1 uncultured Xanthomarina sp. | reverse complement strand
CAGGAGACTCTTATAGAGAAGCCGTGTCTGCTTGGATAGATTTTAACCAGAATGGCACGTTTGAAACCAATGAAAAAATATTTGGAAGTTCCTCCTCCACAACTGCTACGGTTAGTGGCACGTTTGATGTTCCTAGCAATGCCTCTTTAGGCAGCACACGTATGCGTGTTCTAATGAAATATTACAGTGGCAGTGGCAATAACGCAAACAACCCTTGTGAAACATTTAGTTATGGGGAAGTTGAAGACTACTCGATAAATATCACGAATTCCACTCTAACTATGGATTCATTTAATGATAACAATGTGTTAATATATCCAAATCCTTTTAAAAGCACTTTAAGCTTCCATTTACCAAACAACAATGCTTTACGTGTTCAAATATTGGATATCACTGGAAGAGTGGTTACTCAAATTGATAACATGACACCAGTGAACAAAACCATAGAATTACATAATAACAGTCATTTATCTGCAGGAACCTATTTTATAAAACTTACAGATAAGGCCTTGAATACAACTGTTATAAAAAGAGTTATAAAACAATAAATTATAAGAATTTCCATAAAAAAGGTTGACACTGGCTGGTGTTAACCTTTTTGTAAGAACTTGAAAAACAATATGTTAAAAACACATATTGCATTTCATCGAATAAATTTGCATTTCATGGATTAAAAATTTACATTTGTCCCTAAGCTATTAACAATTAATTATTTAGTCCCAAACTAAAATTTAACCGCTTATGAAAAATTATACTTTCACAGTATGTAAGTACCTTATAATATTATGTGTACTTTTAGTTCCGAATATTACTTTTTCTCAAGATTTCAATGTGCAACATCTTGATAGAAACGTTCCAAGAACAGGAGCTACATCATCAATAACAGCTGTTTCTTCTCTAAATAATGCCTTTGTATTAAATAACAACAACAGATTAGCTCAAGCTGGTAGATCTGACGAAAATTCGTCAACTGCTCCTGGAAGAGATGTATCTGGAGCTGTTAGATTAACAGCAACCAATACAGTCACTTATTACAGAGAAGGTAATTCAACTAACAATAACACTAAATTTAACGCATCTGTTTGGGAGTACACAGGGTCTCCAGGAGGTGCTAATGAATTTATAGTTAGAGGTCGATATACAATTACACTAAATGGAGGCACTAACAATGTTACTCAATCTTTAACTGGTATTAGTAACGCAAACGATTGCATTCCTTTTATCACTGGTATTATAAACAGTGCATCATCGGCTGGTTCTGATTCTGGTTCAGCAATTGCTTATCTTGAAAACGCATCTACAATGCGTGTACAAAAAGGTTCAAATGCTGATAATGTGACTGTTTATATCACTTTGGTAGAATTTACTGGTAGCAACTGGACCATACTTCATGGTGATTCTGGAAGTGTAAATACAGATACTGGTAACATCACTTTACGAACGAATGCTAATGGAAGTTCTGGAGGAACTGCTAGTGTTTCTGATTGGAGTGAAGCTATGATATTTACGCACCATAGAGGAAACATGAGTGATAATGGTACTGACGATGCTATCGCAGACAACTGGCCAGTTATGAGTCCTGGAGGAAATAACCAAACTGTTTCTTGGGCTTTTCATAGTGAGCATGATGCTCGTACCAATGGCAATCGCCAATTTGTTCACGTAGTAAACAACCCAAATATTCAAGTTACAAGATATACTGACACGAGTAATTCTTCTGGTGAAACAAGCATTAATATTTCATCTGCTGGTTTAGGCAGTACTAATGAAGCATTAATCATTGGTACTTCTACCTCTAGTGGTGGTGGTACAGCCTATGGTAGAGGTTGGCGTAATTATTACTTTAACTCAACCACGCAAGCAGCACATTGGGCTCATAGAAGTGGTAATACTATGGCTCATGAAATTCAGATAGTGAATTTCAACCCTTCAATTACGTATTGTCCCTCTAATGGAAATAGTACAAATGATGAATATATTAGCCGTGTACAATTAAATACTATAGACAATAGCTCTGGAGCTGGTGCTGGTGGGTATTCAGATTTTACTTCTCAATCAACCACACTAGACCAGGGAAATTCATATACAATAACGGTAACACCTACTTGGCCTAATTCTACCTATAATGAAGGATATTCAGTATGGATTGATTACAATCAAGATGGCGATTTTGATGATACCGGAGAACAAGTATGGACGCAGGCTCCAATAGGCACTTCTCCTGTTTCAGGCTCATTCACTGTACCTGTAACAGCAACTACCGGAAACACACGTATGCGTGTAAGCTTAAAGTGGAATAGTATTCCTGATCCATGTGAGTCTTTTGACTATGGTGAAGTAGAAGACTACACCATAAATATTACTTCAGGTACACCTCAACCTGAAATCAACTTAGTTGGAAATGGTAACACCATAAACAACAATGACACAACACCATCGGCTACTGATGACACTGATTTTGGTTCCATTAGTTCTGGTTCTACATTAGACCACACGTTTACTATTGAAAATATAGGAACAGCTACCTTAAATTTAACTGGTGGTACACCTTTAGTTGATATTTCTGGCGATGCAGCATTTACAATTCTTACGCAACCTAGTGGCAATACTATCTCCACAAGTAGTAGCCGAACCTTTGTAGTTCGCTTTGCACCAACGGGTAACGGTACAGTATCTGCTGATATTTCCATTGATAATAATGACAGTAATGAAAATCCATACACGTTTAGGGTTCAAGGTACAGGAGTCGCTCCATTAACAGAAGGACCTGGAGGAGTAACCAATGATTTAGCACTTTGGTTAAAAGGTAATGCAGGGTTAAGCTATACTGATGGGCAGCCTGTATCACTTTGGGCAGACCAAGGTCGGGGTGCTGATGCAACCGTTAACACGCCAGGTCAAGAACCAACATATTATGATAACCCTTACAGAAATGTAAATTTTAACCCAGTAGTAGAGTTTGACAATACATTTTCATCTTTTAATTTAGATTCTGACTTTTCATACGACAATACCAACACGCAATTTTTAGAAGGTGATGGTGGTCTATACACTCAAGATATGTTTGTAGTTTTAATTCCTGATGACACACAAATAAATGACTCCTTTGGTTTTATGGACACTTTTTGTGGAGATGCTGATACTGGCACAAATGAAACTGATGCTACAGGTATTGGTATGGGAGACTTCACAGGTCGTGTTGATAATGAAAGTATTTGTTTTGCTTTGGGAACCTACTCTACTAGTGAAACTGGGGATGGTTACGCCGTTTACGACCAAAATACTTCATATGATAACGTAGGAATTATTAACGCAAGAAACAATACAGCTGTAACACAACAAGAGCTTTATTACAATGCCAACAACATAGAATATGCACAAAATGATGTTGTTGAATTTTTAAATGTAAGTGACTCAAAATATTGGATTGGGCGTAGTGAAGGTTGGGAAGCCACATTGAATGCAAGAGTTTGTGAAATCATCACTTTCTCATCTAGAAAAGACGATGCAAACTTAACACAAGAACGTAACCGTATTCAATCTTATTTAGCGATTAAGTATGGAATTACTTTAGGAGTTAATGGTACCTCTCAGGATTATGTGGATAGTGCTGGAAATATCATATGGGATGCCAATACTGGTGTTGCAGCTGAAGATGTGTTTAATTATGATATTGCTGGTATAGGACGTGATGATGATTCTGATTTATTGCAAAAACAATCCCGTAGTGTAAACAATGCCTTAGATGGCGCAACACGTGGACAAGGTGTATTGACCATAGGTATTGGAAGTATTGCAAATACCAATAATCTAAATACAAACACAGAGCTTGAAGATAAAGAGTTTCTTGTTTGGGGGAATGATGGTGTTGACTTAGATAATCCTGCTGTAGTGGTAGATGTGGACATGAGTACAGACATCACTCCTAGCATTCCTGGAGGAACCCATGTGCAATTTAATGGTATTGCCAGAACATGGAAGGTTGTAGAAAACGTAGGACCAGGTGGAGATATTCCTGCTGTAGAAGTTGCAATCTTAAAAAGCGCTGTAAGAACAGCAACACCTCCTAATGGACGTTATTTAATGTTCATCTCTGATACTCCTAACTTTGACCCAACAGCAGATTATCGTGTAATGACTGAAGGTTTCAATGAATTGGGCGAGGCCATCGTTAAAACCAATTACGATTTTGACGGCACCAAATACATTACTTTTGGTTGGGCTCCAGAAGTTCCATTTATACGTTCAGTATATTTTAATGGTACTAGCAATTATATTGACATGGAGGATGCATTGGACTTAAATGCCTCTGAATTTACCATGTCTGCATGGGTAAACAGAAAAGCCAACTCTTTAAACAAGTCTATACTATCCAAACGTGATGCTGCCTATACGCAAGGTTACGATTTTAAAATTAATGCTACTGGAAAGTTTGAGGTTTCTTGGAAAACTTCTACCGGATCCTTACAACAAATTGTATCAAATACCACAATTCCAGAAAACACTTGGCATCATTTGGCTGTAATATATCAAAGTGGCACTGCCTATTTATATATTGATGGTGTGTTGGATAAGCAAGAAAACAAAACTGCCCCAAATAACACAACGGAATCATTCTATATTGGTGCAGCCTCAAAACTAACCCCTCAAGCGTTTTTCCACGGAAACATAGATGAAGTTCGTGTTTGGAATACGGCTCTAGATATCGATCAGTTAAGATATATCATGAACCAAGAAATTGAAAATAATGCTGGGTTTGTTGGTGCCTCGTACTTTATTGGAAAAGGTATTTCCCCTACCAAAAACGAAGTTGCAAGCATCCCATGGTCTAGTTTAGCAGGTTATTACCCAATGACTACCTATACATATACCAATACCAAGGATGAATCAGGAAATGGACATCAAGGAGCTTTAAGACACTTAAGAACGGTAGACAGACAAACAGCACCTTTGCCATATATATCGAATGGAACAGGAAACTGGGATACCAATGCGACATGGATAAATGGTGATTTACAAACCATTCCTGGTGCAAATTCCATTGTGGACAATACCGTAACTGTAGATTGGAACATAGTGGAAACCGATCACAACATTCTTATGAACAACAGCAGCTTGGCTGCAGGAACCAATGGAAACAGAACCTTATTGGCTCTTATTAATAGAGATAACGAAATTACCATAGATGGAGACAATACAGCTCAAGATGGTTTTGGTTTAACTATCACACATTATTTACAGTTAGATGGAAAAATCGATCTTGAAGGCGAATCGCAACTCATTCAAACCATTGATAGTGATCTTTCTGTGGGTACATCTGGAATTTTGGAAAAAGATCAACAAGGCGTCAGGGATTTATTTACTTATAACTACTGGAGTTCGCCTGTAGGTTATACTGCAACAGCAAATCCTAACAATTATAGTTACACGCTTAACAACCATATTTTTAAAGATGGAACCAATTCTTTATCTCCAACCAATATATCGTTTATTGGAGGCTATAATGGTACCTCTGGTTCCCCTATCGGGATTGCACATTATTGGATATGGAAATTTGGCAATATGCCTAGTGGTGATTATTCTGCGTGGCAACATGTTAGAAATACAGGAACCATTAAAGCTGGAGAAGGATTTACCATGAAAGGTGTAGCCAACACAGCTGGAAATTTAACTCTGGAACAAAATTACGTGTTCCAAGGAAAACCAAACAATGGAGATATTTTAACATTAAACCTAAATGCTGGTAACGACTACCTAGTTGGTAATCCGTATGCATCTGCCTTAGATGCAGACCAGTTTATTTTAGACAATGGCCCATTAATCGATGGAGCTGGCACAGACCCATTAATAAGTGGAACCCTATATTTCTGGGAACATTGGGGAGGTGGATCACATGTCACTTCTGAATATCAAGGTGGCTACGGCACATACAACCTATCAGGTGGTGTTGCTGCTGCAGCTTATGGAACCCCAGACCCAGATGTGGCTCAAGTGGGAACTGGAACCAAACGTCCTGAAAGATACATTCCTGTTGGACAAGGATTCTTTGTTACAGGTGAAACTACAGGTACCATTAATTTTAATAATGGTCAGCGTAGATTCCAAAAAGAAGGAACTGGATCTTCCCTATTTATTAGACAAGCCCAAGATGAACAACAAACCACAAATGAATCGGCAGATACCAGAATGAAAATCCGTATTGGTTTCAACTCTGTAAACACCATTCACAGACAGTTATTGCTTACAGAAGACACCAGAGCTTCTTTAGGTTTTGATTGGGGATTTGATGGCTTACTTTACCAAAATCAAATGGATGACATGTATTGGTTGCTAAACAGTGAAAAATACACCATACAAGGTATAGACAATGTTTCGGAAAGCACTGTGCTTCCAATAGGTGTTCATACTTCAGATCCAGGTTTAAACAATATTGTTATTGATATTTTAGAAAACGTACCTGATAATTTAAACATCTATGTTCATGATAAGGAATTGAATATTTATCACGATTTAAGAGATACTAAATATGAAATTTACTTAGAGGCCGGAACATACTTAGACCGTTTTGAAATTACATTTACAAACCAAGCTTTAAGTGTAGAAGAAACTGAAATGTCAAACTCCATATCAGTATCTTATATCAATACCAATGAAAGCATTTCGATTCAGAATCCTACACTGATGAAGATTAAATCTATTGAAATGTTCAATGCTATCGGTCAATCCATATTCACTGTGGATGAAGTAAAAACCGAAACTCAAACAGAAATTAAAACAAACAAATTAAGTGCTGGAACTTATATTATTAAACTAAAAACAGAATTTGGCGTGATCAATAAAAAAGTGTTAGTCAATTAATATGTAGCCCAAATCTATTATAAATTAGACGATGCTTTTGAGAGAGGAGTCCTGGAAAAATTTTCAGGGCTCTTTTTTTAGCCTTTAAAATAAAAATAGCCACAAACTAATTGAAGTTTGTGGCTATCTTAAATAATACACAATAAAATTTATTGAAGCTTAGAAATTAGATCTTTTAAAGTTACCGTTTCTTGCTCTCCAGATCTCATGTGTTTTAATGTATAACTATCAGATTTCAATTCCTCCTCACCTACTAAAACAACAAAAGGAATGTGTCGTTTGTTAGCGTGATTCATTTGCTTTTTCATTTTAGCAGCATCTGGATACAATTCAGCATTAACATTATTTAATCGTAATTGTTTAATAGCTTTTAAACAAAATAAGGCTTCGGTTTCTCCAAAATTAATAAAGAGTACATCAATTTTTTTAGCAACCGTTTCAGGAAAAAGATTCAGTTCTTCCAAGACCAAATAAATCCTATCCAAACCAAAACTAATACCTACGCCACTCACATCTTTCAATCCAAAAATACCTGTTAGGTCATCGTATCGTCCTCCTCCACCTATGGAGCCCATTTGTACCTGTTTTGGAGCAGAGACTTCAAAAATGGCTCCTGTATAGTAATTTAAGCCTCTTGCTAAAGTAACATCCAATTGTAATGTAGCTGTTTGCAAACCAAGTTCTGTAATGGCTTTGTCTATAAATTCCAGTTCCTCTATACCTTTTATTCCATCTTCGGAAGCGCTTAAAATAGTTTTCAATTGCTCCACTTGAGCACTAAAAGATCCCGAAAGCGTAAATAAAGGCTGAAGTTTTGCAATGCCTTCTTTTGAGATGCCTTTATCAAGCATTTCCTCTTTTACCTTCTCCTCGCCTATTTTATCCAATTTGTCAAGTGCTACCGTAAAGTCGATTAATTTATCACTTGCTCCTATTACTTCGGCAATTCCTGAGAGAATTTTTCTATTATTGATTTTTATGGTAACCCCTTCCAGTTTTAAAGCTGTAAAAACAGCATCGTAAAGTTGTACAAACTCCACTTCTTGCCATAAAGAAGTAGAACCAACCACATCTGCATCGCATTGATAAAATTCCCTGAAACGTCCTTTTTGAGGTCGGTCTGCCCTCCAAACCGGTTGCATTTGGTAGCGCTTAAACGGAAACTCGATATCGTTTTGGTGCTGCACCACATAACGTGCAAATGGGACGGTTAGATCGTAACGAAGGGCTTTTTCTGAGATTTTTGAGGTTATGGCATTGGAGTCCTTAGAAGCATAAAGCGCATCATCTACTTTATTTAAAAAATCCCCAGAATTTAAAATTTTAAAAATCAGTCTGTCCCCTTCATCTCCATATTTTCCCATTAAGGTATCTGAATTTTCAAAACTAGGGGTTTCTATGGGTTGAAATCCGAATAATTCAAACTGTTTTTGAATGGTGTTAAAAATATAGTTGCGTTTTGCTACTTGTTCTGGAGTAAAATCTCTGGTTCCTTTTGGAATGCTTGGTTTTTGTGCCATAATATTTCCCACTAAGGTGGGAATTGCTTTTAAATTATACTAAATCTCAACAAAAATAAAGAATAATACATGTCATTACGAGCTTTTTTAATAGAAAAACATGCCAAACATTTAAGTATCTTAAGTAAAAACGTCAAACAGATTGCCTTGTACTTCCCATTGTCACTCCCTATCTTTATTAAGACAGGCTCGCTATGACACTAATTAATCAACTTATCAAAATACTTAAATAAATCGCCTTTGGTTATTATGCCTCCTTGTTGAATGAGTTTAAACTTATCGGCATTTCTATCTTCAGAATAGTCTTTTTTTGCTTGTAAAAACTCCACATCGTCATCCATTAAGTTTTCTCTTAGCCAATTAAAACCGTCTGTAGTAGTTAAATCTATTGGATTCTTGATTTTTATGGCTATCAAGTGCATGTGTTCATCATTAAGATGAAACAAATGAATTTGCTGTGGCGAAATGTGTTCTATGTACACAACCTTATTCAAGACACCTTCCCAAACCAGATCGCTAAACACATCCAATTCCTGTTCGGCCACTTCGGGTTTGTTTTTCTTAATATCATCCCATTCCTGAGCTGTAATGGTTTGTGTTGCAAGAAAATTTATGAATTCTTTATGCAGTTCTTCAAATTGTTCTTTTGTTAATCTCGCGTATTTCATTTGCTGATAATTATTTTTTTCTGGAAAATGTTATTTATTAATATTTAAAACAGTGGCAACTTGAAATGGCCTATCTGTTGCAAAGATATCAATCCCCATATTTTTCCATGTTATATAAAGCGAATCTCCTTTAGATGCAGCTTGTTTATCTAAGTTTCCAAGAGTTCCCAACATGGTTTTTATACCTAGTTTTTGAATGTTGGCGTATAAACTGGTATCCGATAGTTTAGTTCCCGTAAAGGCCAACATGTTTTTTAAAGGGATTTTGGTATCCAATAACCAATTTAATTCTTTTTGGTTCCTAGCAGAAACAGACAATAATAAATCTGGAGCCAACTGGTAGGCTTTTTTAAGTTGTTCCACATCATAAGTGATAATTATGGAAACATCTTCAGCGTTTTGCAACCTAATGGCTTCGATCACTTCGGCAACGTCCACACTTTTTTTAATGTCTATGGTCAATATGGCTTGATGTTGATTTGCCCAAGCCAAAACATCCAAAAATTTTGGGATTTTATAAGGTGTTTCATTCCCAAAATCGTCCACCAAATTAAAAGCCTGTAGTTCTTTAAAGCTGTATTTTGTGAGTTTGTCTGTTCCGGTTGTGGTTCTTTCCAAAGTATTGTCGTGCATTAATACCAAAACGCCATCTTTTGCTTTAGCGACATCTATTTCAAAAACAGCATGAATACTGTCGTGAATATAAGTAAGTGTTTCCAGACAATTCTCAGGATAATTAACCAACCCAGAACCACCTCGATGCACACTTACCAATGGAGGTGCCTCTTTTTTAAATTGAAAAGCTTCAATTAACGCAGAGGGTTGCCTTGTGTCTTTTACAAGTTCTTCCGGTTGATGGTTCTTGTTTTTGCAAGAAACCAAAACAAATATTATGAATACAAATGCAAAATGTTTCATATGGATTCCTTAATTACCATGAATTAAAAAACCGTCTAGAAGTTCTAAACGGTTTGATATTTTTAATGCAGAAATGTTAAACTTAAGCTTGAGCAATAACTTCAAAAGGGATTTCGAAAGTTACTTCCCTGTGCAAACGTATAACAGCATTGTACTGTCCCAAACGTTTGATGTTTCCACCTGTAATACTAATGAATTTTTTGTCGATTTCATGACCTGCTTTTTCAAAAGCTTCCACTAAATCCAATTTGGTAATAGAACCAAATAATTTATCTCCTGCAGAAGCACCTTCTGTAGCTTTAGCTGGGATTTTAATTTCCAATGCTTTAATTGCTTCAGCAGTTTTGCTAGCATCTTCAATTACTTTCTTTTCTTTATAAGCACGTTGCTTTATGTTTTCGGCAAGTACCTTTTTAGCAGAAGCTGTAGCCAATACAGCTAGCTTTTGTGGAATTAAAAAGTTTCTACCATAACCGCTCTTAACTGTTACAATATCGTCTTTAAATCCTAAATTTTCAACGTCTTGTTTTAATATAAGTTCCATTGTTATGAGTATTTTATTTTAATAAATCGGCCACGTAAGGCATTAATGCTAAATGACGCGCTCTTTTAATAGCCACAGATACTTTTCTTTGGTATTTTAAAGAAGTTCCTGTTAAACGTCTTGGTAAAATTTTCCCTTGTTCGTTTACAAAACCTAACAACCAGTCTGCATCTTTGTAGTCTACATACTTAATTCCAGATTTTTTGAAACGACAATATTTTTTATTCTTGTTGGTTTCTATATTTAAAGGCGTTAAATATCTAATTTCTCCGTCCTTTTTTCCTTTTGCTTGTTGTTCTATAGATGACATAATTACGCTTTTTGTTTAAGTTTTTCTCTTCTTCTCTCTGCCCAAGCCACAGCATGCTTGTCTAAAGTAACCGTTAAGTAACGCATAAAACGCTCATCACGTCTAAACTCCACTTCTAATGGATTGATAACTTCACCAGCTACTTGGTATTCGAATAAGTGATAAAAACCACTTTTTTTGTTTTGAATTGGGTAAGCTAATTTTTTTAGTCCCCAATCTTCTTTAGCTATCATCTTGGCTCCACGAGAAACAAGAAAATCTTCGTATTTCTGTACTGTTTCCTTTATCTGGGTCTCAGATAAAACGGGATTTAAGATGAAAACAGTTTCGTAATGATTCATATTAAATTATATTTATTGTTAAAAATGGGTGCAAAAATAGGTATTTTATTTATATATTTATTTTCTATAGATTCTTTTATTTCCTTTACATCCTCTTGAGTAGTTATAATAGTTTGACGTATCATTTGATCTTTCATATCAAACTCCATTCTA
>NZ_CAXATZ010000055.1:0-12835 GCF_963971605.1 uncultured Xanthomarina sp. | reverse complement strand
ATTATTAAACTTTAATCACACAGCGAAATGGTAATTTGGGTGTTCCATGTGACCATTAGAAAACAATAAATATCAACACATGAAAAAACTTTTTTTAACTTTAATAATCGTTGCACTAAGTTTACCAGCATTTTCACAAGTAAAAGTGCGTCCTGGTATTCGTTTGGGAATGAATGCTTCAAACATTACAAATCATTATAATTCTGAAAGGGTTATTGGTATAAATGGTGCCATGTTTGTAAACATCCATCTTGCCAATTTTTACGAACTACAACCAGAGTTAACCTATTCCAATCAAGGCTATAATGGCGTATATCATTACAGTCCAGAACCTTATGATCCTGTTGTTTCCAATAGAGATGAAGTTGTTAACACACATTATTTGGGCTTAGGTATTGCCAATAAGTTTTATTTTGTACCAGATTTGGGCTTGCACTTTATTTTAGGTCCAAGTTTGGAATTTAACATTTCTAATGATGCGTATTATGATGTAACTCCTGTTGATTTCTCTTTGTTTGGAGGTCTTGGTTACGAGTTTCCAATTGGTTTGGGAATAGAAGCAAGATACAAACAAGGGATTATAGATGTTAGGGACGGTTATTACGAATATTATTATGACGATTATAACGACAATTACTACAACGGCAACACCAAATTGAACTCTGTGTTTCAATTAAGTGTTTATTATAAATTTGGAATGTAATTTGTCATAAAAAAGCCTCTTTGTTAACTCTTTAATGACATGAAAAACTTAATTCTAGCTGTATGTTTTATAAGTATAATACA
Source organism: uncultured Xanthomarina sp. (assembly GCF_963971605.1). Lineage (NCBI taxonomy): Bacteria > Pseudomonadati > Bacteroidota > Flavobacteriia > Flavobacteriales > Flavobacteriaceae > Xanthomarina > uncultured Xanthomarina sp. The sequence goes on along the minus strand of NZ_CAXATZ010000055.1, from coordinate 12,049 downwards.
AAACTCCTTCTCTCAATCCATTAAGGGTATAGGGTTTCGAGGTGGTGCCAATATTTCTAAATTAACGAATGCTAATTTAGATTCAAAAACCAATGCGTATTTTGGCATGTTATATCAAGTTAGATTGTCAAACATCTATGCGTTACAACCAGAATTAGGATATTCTAACCAAGGTGGAAAAACCAAAGATTCAGATAACCTTTATGTGGAATACTTAACATTAGGTTTTACCAATAAACTATTTTTGTCTCCAGAAACTGGTTTTTATATGTTAGTAGCCCCTAGTTTTGATTTTGATATAGACGACACATTTTTTGGTTTCTTGAATAGAAATGATGAGGATGGTAACGATGTTACTTTTATTGACTTTAGCTTATCATTTGGTTTAGGCATTGAATTTAAAAATGGGTTAGCCATTGAAGCACGATATAAACAAGGTTTAATTGATGTCTATTCAGGCTCTTTTCATAATTTTGAATCAGAATTATATGAAAGTAAAAACCAATTTAACTCTGTTTTTCAAATTGGTCTCACATATACATTCCTTTTAACAAAAAAAGAATAAACATGCTACTAAAAGATTTTTATACCATAACCCAATTGACCGTAAAGGACCATTTGGCAACAGCGCACATAACCATTAACAAAAACCATGAGGTTTTTAAAGGGCATTTTCCTGGAAACCCAGTAACTCCTGGTGTTTGTATGATGCAAATAATCAAGGAACTTACAGAACAGATTGTAGACAAAAAACTGTTTATGGAGTCGGCCAGCAATGTTAAGTTTATGGCCATTATCAATCCAGAAAAAACACCGGATTTGGTTTTGGAATTGGATATTGCCCAAACAGACACAGGATACAAAGTGAAAAACACCACCATGTTTGAAGACACTATGGCACTAAAATTGACAAACAATTACTTAGTAATATAAAACTGTTTTTAAATGAAGTTTGTAACTCTGTTCATGACCATTGTTGGATTTTTTGCGTTAACTCAAAACTTAAGCGATATTCGAGTGGCTTACAAAGAAGCAGCCAACGATAAAGACAAAGGCAAAATAGAGGCTTTTTACAATCTGCTTAAAGACATTAACAAACAAAATAATGTCGCCTTGGTTGCCTACAAAGGAGCTTCCATTGCATTAAAGGCCAAATATGCCGAAACGTTAAAAGACAAAAAAGAAGGTTTTATTGAAGGTGTCTCCTATATAGAATTTGCCATAGAGAAAGAACCTAATGCCATAGAACCTCGGTTTATTAGACTAGGTATTCAAGAAAACACTCCTAAAGTTTTAAAGTATAAAGACCACATAGACGAGGATAAGCTGTTTCTGCTTAAACAGTATAAAAACATCCCTTCCAAAAACTTAAAATCTCATATTAAAGATTATATCTTACAATCTAAAGTGTTTTCAGACCAAGAAAAACAGAGTATTATCAACCAATAACCAACAAACCCATGAAAAAAATTACTTTCCTACTCCTTGTGTGTATTACCCTTTCCATGTCTGCTCAAGACTCCATATGGACATTAAATAATGAAGAAATCCTGGCCAAAGTAGAAGAAATCCATGTAGAAACAGTTAGCTATAAAAAATTTGACAACCTTTCTGGACCTACCTATCACATAAAGAAATCTGAAGTTTCAAAAATTATTTTTGAAAATGGCAACGAAGAAATCTTTGATGTGTCGCCAAAAAAAGAGGATAAAAAAGACATCTCCATGGAAGAAACTCAGGCCTTTTTAATTGAGTACATTGGCAAATACTGTTATGATGACAATGCCTATTTAAAAAACGGGTACCAAGCCAAATTTGAAGGGGAGTATTTAAGGTTAACCCTTTTTAATAAAGACAAATCCAAAGAACTTAGCAGTAATCTTTACGATTTTAAAAGTGTGTATTCCTTTAGGAGTCCAGATAGAAGGAATAAAGATTTGGCCTTTTTAAATTTACACGTACCAGTTTTGGTAAACGAAAAAAAAGATAAATGGGAAAAACAAAAATTGGTAATAAGCGTTGAAGGCCACGAACATGCAGAATCTATTGTAAATGCTTTAAAACACTATAACTACTTACTTAAAAATAAAAACAAAAAACCAGGTCAGAAATTTTAATCTTAATAATTGGAACAAGGACTCATAATAAAAAGAAAAATCAGTAATTTCGACATTATAACAAAAGCATGCTTTTTTAAGTGAATTTAGAGCTAACCAGACAAAAAATTACAGATTTAGGTGTATGTGTCATCATTCCAACATACAATAACCAGCACACATTAAAACGGGTCATTAATGGTGTTTTGGAGTTAACCAACAACCTAATTGTTGTAAATGATGGTTCTACAGACACAACTTCCAGCATTTTAAAAGCATACCCTAACATTCAGCAAGTCCATTTTCCAGAAAACAAAGGAAAAGGGGTTGCCTTAAGGGAAGGTTTTAAACACGCCATATCTTTGGGCTATAAGTTTGCCATTACCATCGATTCCGATGGACAGCATTTCCCTAACGATATTCCACATTTTATCAACGAGCTGGAACAAAACCAAGCCAAAGATATCTTGATTATTGGAGCTCGAAACATGAGTCACGAAAGTGTTCCGGGAAAAAGCAGTTTTGGAAACAAGTTTTCTAATTTTTGGTTTTGGGTAGAAACTGGGATCAAGCTTCAAGATACACAATCTGGGTTTAGGTTATATCCATTAAACGTTCTTAAAAAACTCAACTTTTACACCACTAAATTTGAGTTTGAGATTGAAGTTATTGTAAAAACAGCTTGGAAAGATGTGGAAGTTAAAAACATTCCCATACAAGTATTATATGATGAGTCTGAACGCGTGTCGCACTTTAGACCCTTTAAGGATTTTACCCGAATTAGCATCTTAAATACCTGGTTGGTTTTCTTGACAGCCATTTACTACTTCCCAAAAAGGCTGTTAAAAATTATTAAAAAAAAAGGCCTTAAACGATTTTTAATAGAAGATTTGCTTGGCAGTAACGATTCGCCAAAAAAGAAAGCACTATCCATTGCCTTAGGAACTTTTATAGGCTTTTCGCCTCTTTGGGGATTTCATACGTTTTTGGTGATAACCTTGGCCATTTTCTTAAAGTTAAATAAAGCCATTGCTTTTGCTTTTTCAAACGTAAGCTTACCTCCTTTTATTCCTTTTATTATTTTTGCTAGTTTAGAACTGGGACAATGGGTTTTAGGCGAAAAAATTTCCTATTCCATTGAAGAAATGACGACTGATTTTGAAGCTTTGAAACATCTAAAAACGTATCTTGTAGGAAGTTTTACCCTAGCAACCATTGGAGCCCTTGTTTTTGGTTTCACAGGATTTGTTTTCTTCAGCTTTTTTAATAAGAAGAATATGGCTTTAAAAAATGACTAACTTTTTTTACAACATACACACCTACTTGGCCACAAGAAAAATAATAGGCTTTGTGGCATTATTGCTAGTGGTGTTAAGCTTAGGGCTTTTGGCATCAAAAATTGAGTTTGAAGAGGATATCACTAAACTTATCCCAATTAACGAAACAAATAGTGATGCCCAAAAAGTTTTAAAATCTGTCAATTTTGCCGATAAAATTATTGTTAACATCAAGAGGGAATCAGCAGGTTCCATTACAGATTTAACCCAATACGCATCACAATTTATTGATAGCATCCATAACACGTCCAGCAACTATTTCACAAAAATTCAAGGCAAGGTTGAAGATGAAGAAATCTTGAACACCTTGGATTTTGTTTACAACAATTTGCCTCATTTCCTGGAATCTTCAGATTACAACACCATAAAAAACAAACTCCAAAAGGATAGTATAGAAGCCATTACCAAAGCCAATTACAAAACCTTGATTTCCCCTTCCGGAATGGTGGCTAAGGAAACCATTTTAAGAGATCCTTTGGGTGTGTCGTTTTTAGCTTTAAAAAAATTACAACAGCTAAGTTTTGGCAATGAGTTTACCATGCACAATGGCTTTTTGTTAAGTAAGGACAAGAAACATATTTTATTGTTTATTTCTCCCACACATCCATCTAGTGAAACTTCCAAAAACGCCCTTTTTGCAGAACAACTTTACAACCTAAACACCAAATTAAACCATGAATTTAAAGGAAAGGTCAGCAGCGAATACTTTGGTGGCGCTTTAGTAGCTGTAGCCAATGCCAAACAGATAAAACAGGACATTCAATTAACGGTTGGCATAGCCATAACCATCTTACTGCTTATATTGATTGTTTTTTACAGAAAGCTCAGCGTACCTCTTATTTTATTTGCACCAACAGCGTTTGGAGCGCTTTTGGCTGTAGCTTTACTCTTTTTAATACGAACAAACATTTCGGCCATTTCTTTGGGAATAGGCTCTGTATTGCTTGGTATTACCTTAGATTATGCTTTGCATATTTTAACTCATATTAGAAGCAACAACAACGTAAAAGCGCTCTATAAAGAAATTACTAAGCCTATTTTAATGAGCAGCTTAACAACAGCATTGGCTTTTTTATGTTTGCTGTTTTTGGACTCTCAAGCGCTTCAGGACTTAGGACTTTTTGCTGCCATAAGTGTGCTTGGTGCTTCAAGTTTTGCGCTTGTTTTTATTCCTTTGGTTTATAAGGACCAAAGCAAAAACACACAAAAAGCCACAGTTATTGACAACGTGGCTGCTTATCCACTTCATAAAAACAAATGGGTTTTAATAGGATTGGTTCTACTGTTTGTTATGAGTTATTTTACCTACAATAAGGTGACGTTTAATAACGATTTGGCCAATTTAAACTTTGAGCCGAAAGACCTTCGGGAAGCGCAAGACAGATTGGACGCCCTAACAAACATCAATTCCAAATCGGTATATATTGCCAGTTATGGAACAAACAAACAAGACGTTTTAAAAACAAACGACAGCGTTTTTTCAACCTTGAAACACCTTAAGGAAAAAGACAGCATCATAGGCTTTAGCTCTATAAGTGCTTTGATAAAATCTACTGAAATCCAACATGAACATTTATCCAATTGGAAAGACTTTTGGACAGAGGAAGTAAAACAAGCAGTCCAAGAAAACCTTATTGAAAGTGGCTTGGATTTAGGATTTAAACCCAATAGCTTTCAAGAATTCTATGCTCATTTAAATTCGGATTTTGACACCTTGAGCATAGCCGACTTTAAAGCTTTTAAAACCATCTCTACTGATGATTACATAGCAACCAAAGACGGTTTTACCACCATTACAACCTTGGTGAAATTAAAAGACGAACAAACCGAAAACCTTTTTAGCAAATTTGAAAAAACGCCACATACTTTGGTGATAGACAGAAAGCAAATGAACGAAACCTTTTTGGGTAACCTAAAAACCGATTTCAATAGTTTGGTTGGATACTCGTTTATAGTTGTTTTATTGCTGCTCCTGGTTTTTTATCGCAGTTTTTCTTTAACCTTGGTAACCATAGTTCCCATTGCCTTAACTTGGTTGCTAACCATTGGTATTATGGGAGTTTTGGACGTTCAATTCAATATTTTCAACATCATCATTTCAACCTTTATTTTTGGTTTGGGCATCGATTACAGTATTTTTATAACCAACGGCTTGTTACACGAATTACGAACAGGGGAACGTTCCTTGCCAACGCATAAAACATCCATTTTACTTTCTGTAATTACCACTATTTTAGGTGTTGGCGTTTTAATTTTTGCCAAACATCCTGCATTACACAGTATTTCTTTGGTGTCCCTAATTGGTATATTGTCTGCCATGTTTATTTCGTTTGCACTGCAACCTATATTGTTTGGTTTTTTTATAGGAAGCAAGCACAACAGACCTTCGCCTGTACTCATGTTTGTTCATTCGTCCATTTCCTTTGCGTATTATGGTTTGGGAGGCTTGTTTCTATCCTTATTTGGAATTGCAGTCATGAAAGTGGTTCCAATAAGCATGAAAATTAAAATGAATTGGTTTCACAGAGTCATGTCTAAATTCATGAAATCCGTTTTGGATTCTTATCCGTTTTTCAAAACAAAAGTAATTAACCATTCAAACGAAACCTTTGAGAAACAAGCAATCATTATTGCCAATCATACTTCCTTTTTAGACATTTTGGCTATTGGTATGCTGCACCCAAAAATTATCTTTCTGGTAAACGATTGGGTCTATAATTCGCCATTTTTTGGTAAAGCCGTAAAATTGGCTGGTTTTTATCCGGTTTCCAGTGGTATAGAAAATGGGATTTCCCATTTACAGAAAAAAGTGGATCAAGGTTATAGTTTAATGGCTTTCCCTGAAGGTACACGCTCTTATACCAACAAAATGAAACGTTTTCATAAAGGGGCTTTCTTTTTGGCCGAACAGTTTAAACTGGATCTTGTTCCTGTATTGATTCATGGAAATTCTGAAATCCTTCCAAAGGGAAATTTTGTTATAAAAAGTGGCACCTTAACCGTAAACATTCTAGATAGAATACCTTTTGAAGACAATAGATTAAAAGGAAGCACCAGAGACAAAACCAAGAAAATCAGTTCATATTTCAAACAGGAATTTCAAGCTTTTAGAAACAAGGTTGAAGACGAAACCTATTTTCACAAAGTGGTCCTGGAAGATTTTAGGTATAAAGGTGATGCTGTCTATCAACAAGTTAAAACAGACTTGAAGGCCAACAAAACAGCTTATAAAACCATTATGGATGTTGTTGGCGACAAAGCAAGCATCCTTCATTTTTCAAAAGCATGTGGCCAATTGGATTTTTTATTGGCATTGGATAAACCAGACAGAAAAATCCATACCTACTTTAATGATAAACCTTATAGCAACCTTATAAAAAACAGCTACATAAGCAATAATCACTATCGTATTTCAGTTTTAGATAGCTTAGATAACAGCTTAAATGTTAAAACAGAGGTGCTTATTCTAGATCATTTTCAAATAGACAACAAACAGATGGAAACTCTAATTTTAAATGGAGTGACACACATTGTTTTGCTTCATGCAAATCAAGAAGTATATTTAAATGTTTTAAAAAACCATGGGTTTAAAGTGGTTCAAGAAACAGAAAACTTGTTCATATTTACCAAAACAGAAACTATTTGAAACCAAAATCCAAATACGATGTTGTTATAGTTGGCAGTGGCTTAGGAGGTCTAGTATCTGCCGTTATTCTTGCCAAGGAAGGTTACAGTGTTTGTGTTTTGGAAAAAAACCAGCAATATGGTGGCAACCTTCAAACCTTTGTAAGGGATAAATCCATATTCGATACAGGAGTTCATTACATTGGCAGTTTGAACAAAGGGCAAAACCTCTATCAATATTTCAACTATTTAGGGATTATGGAGGAATTGGCCTTGAAAAAAATGGATGAAGAAGCTTTTGATGTGATTACTTTTGATGACGATGAAAACGAATACAACTATGCTCAAGGCTACGAGAGATTCAGCAAAAGTTTAATTAAGGATTTTCCTGAAGAAGCTGGAGCCATCAAAGCCTATTGCGAAAAAATAAAGGAAACTTGTGATAAGTTTCCTCTCTATCGCTTAAAATTAGGCAGACCTTATGCAGATGGTGTATTTAGGCTTCAAATAAGGGAGTTTTTAGAATCCATAACAAACAACAAACGTTTGCAAGCTGTTTTGGCTGGAACCAATTTCCTTTATGCAGGAGATGGTTACAAAACCCCTTTTTATGTGCATTCGCTATCTGTAAACTCCTATATTCAAAGTGCGTACAGATGCTTAAATGGAGGCAGTCAAATTACCAAATTCTTAATACGGAGACTATTGGAAGCAGGAGGCGAAGTGTACAAATATCATGAAGCCGTAAAATTTACATTCAAAGAAGATAAAATACGTTCCGTTGTGTGTGAAAATGGTAATGAAATTGAAGGCGACCTGTTTATATCGAACATAGACCCAAAACTCACTTTAAAACTTGTTGGAGAAGGCAAATTGCGAAAATCCTATACCAATAGAATTGAAAACCTAGAAAGTACCATTGCAGCTTTTAGCTTATATATTGTATTAAAACCGGGTTGTTTTAAGTATTTAAACAAAAATTATTATCATTTCAAATCAATTGATGCTGTTTGGAAAGCACAACATTATACCCAAGATACTTGGCCAGAAAACTATATGCTTTCCATGGGAATTAAAAAAAACAACGATGAATATGCCGACAACATGACCATTATGACCTACATGCGTTATGAAGAGGTAGAACCTTGGGCCAACACCTTTAACACTGTTGCAAATAAAAATGAAAGAGGGCAAACTTACGAAGAATTTAAAAAGGAAAAAGCCGAAAAAATCATTAAAGAACTAGAAAAAAAGTTCCCAAACATCAGGGAATGTATTTTGGAAACCTATACCTCCTCACCTTTATCCTATAGGGATTATATAGCCACCAATAAAGGTTCCATGTATGGTTATGCCAAAGATGTGAATAAATCCATGCAATCGTTCATTTCACCAAAAACCAAAATAGAAAACCTCCTGTTTACAGGACAATGCTTAAATATGCATGGCATTTTAGGAGTTACCATTGGAGCTGTGGTAACCTGTTCGGAAATACTAGGCCAGGAATATTTGTTAAATAAAATTATAGAAGCCAACAAACCTACAAAACCTCAACAGGCATGAAAGTAAGAATTAACATATTACTTGTATTTTTACTGCTTAGCTTGATGTCTTGTGGTGTATCAAAATCCTTGAAAGATGTTCCAGACGTTAGCAGCTACAATCAACAAATTCCTAAGCGGGAAAAAATTTCCGACAGTTCATTCATCACTGAAAAAGGCTATCTCACCAAAAATAAATTTGGCCAATGGGAAATGTTTGTGTCTGGAGATCCATACCAAATAGGACTTAATACAGGAAGTTTAACCCAAGAGCTTTTTGAAGAACAAGAACATGCGTTTTTAAGTAAGGTGGACGAATTGGTACCTTCTAAATTCAAGCAATACCTACTTCGAAAAATGCTGGCTTGGTACAACCGAAAAATGTATTTACACGTTCCAGAAGAATACAAATCCGAAATATTGGGTGTCTCTAAATACGCAGGAGATACCTACGATTACGTTGCAGACGATTACTTACGGATTCTATATTTTCATAGTGCTCACGACATAGGACATGCGCTTCAGGATTTGATGCTTGTTGGTTGTTCGTCTTTTGCAGCATGGGGAAACAAAACCGAAGATGGCAACCTGATTATTGGAAGAAATTTCGATTTTTATGCAGGAGACCCTTTTGCAAAAAACAAAATAATTGCCTTTGTAAAACCCAGCAATGGCTATCCTTTCATGTCTGTTACTTGGGCTGGCATGATGGGCGTGGTGTCTGGTATGAACAATCAAGGCCTAACCGTTACCATCAATGCTGGAAAATCGGATATTCCTTGGGTAGCAAAAACACCTATTTCCATTCTTACCCGAGAGATTTTGCAATATGCTTCCAATATTGAAGAAGCGATTGCCATTGCCAAAAAACGTCAGGTTTTTGTATCGGAATCCATTTTTATAGGAAGCGCCAAAGACAATCGTGCCATTACCATAGAAGTCTCTCCAAATAATTTTGGGGTATATGACCTTGAAAACTCCAATCAGTTAATTTGCTCTAATCACTTTCAAAGTGAGGCTTATGCCAATGATGAAAAAAACACCAAACACAAAGCTGAAAGTCATTCGCAATATCGTTACCAACGCATGGAAGAATTGTTAAACGAAACACCAAAACTCACTCCAGAAATTGCAGTCCATATGTTGCGAAACAAAGAAGGGTTGGATGATACATCCATAGGCTATGGTAATGAAAAAGCTTTAAATCAGCTTTTGGCACATCATGGCATTGTGTTTAAACCAGCAGAGCGTTTGGTTTGGGTGTCATCAAACCCTTACCAATTAGGTGAATTTGTTGCTTACAACTTGAATACCATTTTTAAAGAAGCACCAAAAAACAAACAGGCAGAACCATTGAACAATTTAGCATTAACCATAGAAGAAGATCCGTTTCAATACACTCAAGCCTATATGGACTATGAAGCTTATCGCATTCTTAGCAGACAAGTTGAAAAAGCCATAAGCAACAATGAGCAGCTAGTTCCTATCATGTTGGAAGAATTACAAAAGCTTAATCCAGAATATTGGCAAGCCTATTATTTAGTTGGTAAATACAATTATGAAAAAAAATATTACAGAGCTGCCCTTAATGCTTTTGAAAAAGCAAAAACCAAAGAAATTACAACCGTTCCAGACCAAGAACAGATAGATTTGTATATTAAGAAGATAAAAAGGAAATTAAACGAATGATTCCCAAAATAGAACAAGCATCATCCCAAGACATAAAACGCTTTCAAGAAGAGAAACTGAAAGACCTATTACAGTATTTAAACAAGAATTCACCTTACTATCAAGGTATTTTTAAAAAACACCATATTGATGTCAATACCATAAATTCATTAGAAGACTTGGCCAAGATTCCTACCACCACAAAAGATCAGTTGCAACAATACAACAACGATTTTTTATGTGTGGAAAAAAATAAAATTATTGATTATGTCACAACTTCTGGCACCTTGGGAGATCCTGTAACCTTTGCTTTAACCGATAACGATTTAAACCGGTTGGCCTATAACGAAGCCATTTCCTTTGCTTGTTCTGGTGTTACGGAAAACGATGTCATGCAACTTATGACCACCATAGACAGGCGTTTTATGGCAGGATTGGCCTATTTTCTTGGAGCAAGAAAACTTGGTGCAGGTATAATAAGGGTTGGAGCAGGCATCCCAGAATTGCAATGGGATTCCATCTTAAAATTTAAACCTACCTATTTAATTGCTGTTCCATCTTTTTTATTGAAATTGATAGAATATGCCAAACAACATGATATCGACTTAAAAACTTCAGGTGTTAAAGGTGCCATTTGTATTGGAGAACCTTTGCGCAATCAAGATTTTTCCTTGAACACCTTGGCCGAAAAAATAACCTCTCAATGGAATATAAAGTTGTTTTCAACCTATGCCTCCACCGAAATGAACACAGCATTTAACGAATGTGAAAAACAGCAAGGTGGACACCATCACCCAGAATTGATTATTGCAGAAATTTTGGACGAAAACGATCAAGCTGTTCCAGCAAACCATGTTGGCGAATTAACCATTACCACGTTAGGCGTTGAAGGCATGCCATTGTTGCGTTTTAAAACAGGAGATATGGTACAAGCTCATACAGAAGCTTGTGGCTGTGGTAGGAACACCATGCGTCTTGGACCTGTTGTAGGCAGAAAAAAACAAATGATAAAATATAAAGGCACGACCTTATATCCACCAGCCATGGATAATATTTTAAACGATTTTAGCGAAGTGGAATGTTACATTATAGAAATTTCAAACAATAATATTGGCACAGACGAAATTTGTATCAAAATAGCCACCAAAACACCTTCCGATAAATTGCTGTCTCGAATAAAAGATCATTTTAGGGCCAAATTGCGTGTGTCCCCAAAAATTGAAATCCACGATAAAAAAGTTATTCAAAAACTGCAATTCCCTATTATGAGTAGAAAACCTGTGATGGTAATTGATAATAGAAAAACAGATTCTTAATTATTTTTTAGTGAAATTAAACCGGTTCCATTTCCGGAATCATCAAAGCTGTTAGTTCTTGCTTATAAATACCAAGTTCTTCTTGAATTTGCTTGTTTTCATTTGAAATGCTTGAAACAAACAACTCCTGATAATAGGTAATCCCTTCCAACAGATTGTTTTTAAAGGCTTCCCATTTTTTTATTTGTTTGCTTGTAATGTCTTCTGAAACTGTAGTTATTTCATTTTGTAAATACGCCATGTACATTTTCAATTCCTTTACAAACATATTGGGTCTATTCACATTTGCAAGTACAGATGCCTTTCCATAAATATGTTGCATCATGTTAAAAAGGGATACTTCTTTATCAAAATACGCCATATTGGGTCCTGGACAAATAACCACACCTTGCTCCTGACCTTTAATGGGAATATTGTTTTCTAAATAAGACGCATTTGCCAAACCAACACAAAGACAGGCCTTTTCG
>NZ_CAXATZ010000054.1:0-12987 GCF_963971605.1 uncultured Xanthomarina sp. | reverse complement strand
ATACGTCTTATAACATGCTGGATATCTATAATTTCTTGGGCAGAAAACAGCGAATTTACGGTAGCCTGTACATCTGTAGTGGTAGCTTTTACCACTTGCACTTCTTCATCAAAGGTTGGGTAATCTAAATTAATGGCAAACATAAAACGATCCAGCTGAGCTTCTGGTAATGGATACGTCCCTTCTTGTTCTATTGGGTTTTGGGTTGCCAATACAAAATAAGGCAAATCCAACTTATAATTATGTCCTGCCACAGTCACCGAACGCTCTTGCATGGCTTCCAGTAAAGCTGCTTGGGTTTTAGGTGGTGTTCTGTTAATCTCGTCTGCCAGAATAATGTTAGCAAAAATAGGTCCTTTTATAAATTTAAAATGTCTGTTTTCATCTAGGATTTCACTTCCCAGGATATCACTGGGCATTAAATCTGGTGTAAATTGAATGCGTTTAAAATCCAATCCCAGGGTTTGGGCAATGGTATTGACCATTAAGGTTTTTGCCAATCCTGGTACACCTATCAAAAGTGCGTGGCCTCCAGAGAATATAGAAATCAATATCTGGCTAACCACTTGATCTTGACCAACTATAACTTTGGCGATTTCTGATTTTAGGGCATGATATTTTTTTACTAAGGCTTCTACTTTAGCTACGTCGGACATATTTATTTTTTTAACCAGTTACTAGAAAATTCGCAATCCCTATGTTCGCCATTAATTTTAATATAGGTTTCCATGATTTTTTCGTCTTGCCATTCTTCTATTACTTTAAACCTCTTTTCATTTAAAGCTAGTTCTTTTATTTTTAAGTAATCTTTGGAATAGTCAGCAACGTGTTCGTCCACACGATCGCTTACTTTCATGATTTTAAACTTAATATTGCCTGTTCTACCTCTTTCGGTTACAATTAAACTTACTTCATCTTCTTCCAAATCCTGGATTTGACCATAAAGTTCTGGATCCATTCTGGTAAGTTCAAAATTGTAATCCTGTGTCGCTGGATTGATTAAATAACCTCCTTCGCTCTTGGTCTCTTTTTCATCACTGGATTCCCTTGCCGCATCTTCAAACGATATATCTCCAGCAATGATACGTTCCCTGATGTTTTCTATTTTGGCTTTTGCTTCGTTTACGGCTTCTTGAGATACTTCTGGAATCAATAAAATATGACGTACATCGTATTCTTGACCTCTAATTTTTTCCAAATAAATGATATGCCAACCAAACTCTGTCTCAAAGGGCTCGGATATTTCACCTTCTTGCATGGCAAAGGCAACATCCCTAAACTCTTTTACCATTCTTGGTTTTTTTCTGTATAAGGTATAGAGTCCTCCTGTTTTAATAGATTCTTTATCGTCTGTATACAATACAACTTTAGAACGGAAACTTGCTCCGTTTTCCAAGACATCGGCTCTAAATTGGTTTAGCTGGTCTATGGCTTTTTGAACATTCTCAGGAGAAGCTTTTGGCTCAATAACAATTTGAGCTACTTTCAATTCGGTACCAAAGGTTGGTCTTTCATCTTCTGGAATTTTATTAAAGAACTGTCTTACCTCTTCTGGAGTCACTTCCACTTCTTCAATAATTTTCTTTTGCATTTCGCTGGCCAACTTATTGCTCTTATTGATTTCAAACATTTCATCCCTAAAGCTTTTTTCGTCTTCTTTGTTATAAAAGGCTATAAGTTCTTCCATGGTTTTCCCAGATTGTGCCAAAAACTGTTGCAATTGATAATCTACAGCTGAACGAATTTCCGCATCTGATACAACAATACTATCTTGTATGGCATGATGTGCATACAATTTGTCTTCCAGTAATTTACCAAACAATTGGCATCTGGTAACACCTTCCATAGAAGCTCCTTGTGCTTTAAGCTGAAGGATGGTATTATCGATGTCTGAATCTAAAATGATGTAATCTCCAACTACAGCTGCAACACCATCAATTTTTCTTGAGGATGTTCTATCTACAGAATCTGTTTTAACAACTTGGGCTTCTTCTTCATCTTCAATAATGATCTGTGCAGAAACGAATTGTGATACTAAACAGAACAAACCTATTAGTACATACTGGTTGAATTTAATTGTAGATTTCAAATTTTTTATTTTTAATAGCATCTTTAGTAATGTCTTTTTCTAATTCCCTAATGAGTTCTAACTTTCGTTTGTTGATAACAATTTTATCTATTGTTGGTTTAACATATTCCAGTGGTGCTGTGCTATTTCTAAGTAACACATCGTTAATATGCACCAAATATAATCCTAATGAGTCTTTGAGTTGTATAAAATTAGATTTTTTTAACAGTTCGTTTCTGTTTTCACTGGTAATTGGAGGGATTTTATCTACCACTTGGTCGGCTTTTACCCAAACAGAATCTTTTAATGAAAAAGATTTAAACTGAATGGAAATGGAATCCAGCTCTTTTTTATCTGTCTCGTTAAAACGCTTGAATTTGGTTTCCACATCCTTTAAATCCAATCGGTTTTCGTCTATGTTAATATATCTTAGTTTTATTAGGTCTTCATTTAAAACAAACACCTGTTTGTTATCGTTATAATAGGCTTCCATTTCCTCTATGCTCACCACAGTATCAATGTTTTTGGCCACCAAAGCTTCCAAATAAGCTTTGGAATACAGATCGTTTTTATATTCCATGGCCAATTTATTGAATGCTTCCTGTTTGGCTTCGGTAAGGTTGCGCTTGGCTCCACTTACCAACAACTGCTCGGTTGCCCAACGATTTATGAAATTTGTAACAACCACAGCACTGTCTTGAGATGACATGCCTTCTTTTAACAAAGACTGAATGTCTTCCTCGTATAAATAAGTGTCGTTTACCCTTGCAATCGCTTTTCGGTCGTCTGTTTCTTTAAAAAAATCGCAGGACTGCAACAGCCAGGTTAAAGCAAGTATAAATAATATCTTGGTTGTTAATCTCAATAGATTATTTGTTTAATTGTTTTTTTACTCTTTCAAGCACATCTTGGTTTACATTTACCTGGTATTTTTCTTCCAAGCTCAAGATCCAATTGGCTTCTTTATGGTTTTGGAAATCACTAATAACGGCACCTTTAGCCTCTTCGAAACTCTTTGTTTCTTTTGGCAGCACTTCTTTTACATTGGCTACAATATAACCTTCGTTAAATTTGTATATGTCTGAAACACCTGTTTTAAATTTAAAATCTGCTGGTAAAGATTGATGTTGTGCATCCATGATTCCTGATGTGAAGATAACATCTATTTCACTTTCTGAATTTATGGCTGCTTTAATTTGTTCTGGTGTTTGATTGTTTTGCAGTAATTTTTGAACTTTTTTAATAGTGGTTTTTTTTGCCGAAGAAGCTACCACTGCATCCACTCTTTGATTCCAAAAGTAATTGTCCTTATGGTTGTTGTAATACGTTTGCAAACCTACAGAATCTTTTTTAGCTGCGTTCCATATTTCGGTTTCCATTAAATCGAACAACAACAAACCATCCCTATATTCTTCAACAATATAGGCGTAATCTTGGTTTTCCACTTCCAACCTCTCTTTTTTATATTGCAGCAATTCGTTTTCCAAAAACGCATGGTAGCTGTTAACCACTAGGGTTTTTATGCTCATTTTTGGCATTTGGCGTCTTTGGTTTTTTACCAAATACTGGCCAAAGTCCTCATAAACTATTTGCTTCTCCTGAATTTTGATTAATGGTTCTTGAGCTTTAAAATCTGTTGGAAGCACCCATTTTCCAATAAAGTAATTGTCATTTAATATGGATTCAAAATAGCTTAAATCTGGTGTTGCATCACTTACTTGGTATTGTTGTTTTAGGTTGTTCAATAACGACTCGTTAATTAACTGCGAACGGGAATCCCTTTTAACTTTCTCTTCAAGTTCAGCTTTCATGTCTTCAAAAGATGCAACCGGTTTTTTTCCATAAAGCTTAATAATGTGCCAACCATATTCGGTTTCAAAAGGTTTTGATATATCTCCAACATGTTCCAGGGCAAATGCCTGGTTTTCAAATTCAACAGAACTCAATTGTCCTCCGGTAAATGGAGCCAACATTCCACCTTTGCTTGCTGAACTTTGGTCTTCGGAAAACTGTTTGGCCAAAGCTTCAAAATCTTCACCTTGCTGCAGTTTTAAATAAATATCGTTAATTCTGGATTCTGGCTTATCGTGAGGCCTATCTTTTTTCTGGTTGCTAATCATAATGTGTGCCACTGTTCGTTCTCCACGTGACTCCCTTTTGTCCTTAACCCAAACAATATGATACCCAAACCTGGTTTTAAATGGCATGGACACCTCGCCTACTGGTGTGTTATATGCAGCTGTTTCAAAATTGTACACCATTTTAAATGCTGAAAAATAGCCTAAATCTTCGGCATAAACGGTTTTTCCGTTATGGATGTCTTTTTTAACTGTTTCAAAACCTTCTTGCATCACTCTATCGCGCAATTTCAGCAACTTATTGTAAGCTTGCAAGGTGTCTTCTGGGGTTGGGTTATCATCTAATCGAATAAGAATATGGCTTGCATCCACTTCGGTGGTCATTCTTTTGTAAGCTTCTTCTATCAGCTCGTCAGTTACTTTGGAGTCTGTTAAATAGTTACTTGCCAATTGCGATTTGTAACTTGAAAGTTCGTTTAAGTAAGACGGTTTCTTGTCCAAGCCCAAAGCTTCAGCTTCTTTTAATTTAAGTTTGTAATTGATAAACAATTTTAAATATTCGTCCACATCTTTTTGTGACTCGTCTTTCACCAAATCGATGTTTTTATTGAAAACCCTTGTAAACTCAGAAACATATACAGGATCGTTTTCAACAGTAAACAGCACTTCATCGTTTGGGTTTTGAGCATTGCTTGCGAAAAAACACAAAGAAAAAACTGCAATTAAAAAATATTTATTCATGTTGTTTTTTATTTTGATACGATTGCAAAAGTAGTAATATTAAGCTATATAACAAGCTGCATTAACAAACGGTTTTGAAAGTTTTTTAGTATCTTGGATTTATCTGTTTTTAAAAATTAAAATATCGTATCTTTAATATCCTAAAATGAAATTGTCATGAAATATACCACTGAAATTGTTGTCCATATTCCATTAAACGATTTTATTAAAAAATTAAACCACGCTGAAAACATGAAGCATTGGCAACGAGGTTTGTTAGGTCATGAATTTATTCATGGAACTCCGGGAGACATTGGATCTAAAATGAAATTGAAATACCAAATGGGCAAAAGGCAAATGGAATTGGTTGAAACCATTACCCACAAAAAATTGCCTTATGAATTCCATATGATGTATGATGCGAAAGGCATGCAAAACATTCAAGAGAATTATTTTGAAGAAACACCCGAAGGGCATACTAAATGGACAAGCATAAGCGAATTTATCCCATCCAGTTTTATGCTAAGAATGATGACCTTACTTATGCCTGGAACTTTTAAAAAACAATCGAAACAATACATGCAAGATTTTAAGAATTTTGCAGAAAAAGGAATTTCCGTATCACATGAGAAAACTTAAATTGATTTGGGACTTTAAAGGTCCAGATGCTGCCACAACAGCCGAACACCATAACATACATTTAAAGGAGTATATTACAGCAAAACAATTGCCATTGAACATTACTGGTTGTGAAGTGTTGAACGACATGCATGCCATTGCGTATATGGTTGTTGATGAAGCAGATATGAAGCCCATTCGTGATGCTTTAAAACCTCATAGAGGACAAGTTTACAATGACCAATGAAATTTCAAATTCCAAACCCATAAGTCAATAAAGTAGGTTATTAACAACTATTAAATTGAAGTTTATAATGATGAGCAAGAATGCTGCTACAGTGTTCATTTTCTAGGCTTAGTTGGAATTAAGCATTTTAGTTTTTTAAATCTATTTGTTTTAAATTTTCCATTCTGTTTCTAATCAAAAATGCATCAATTGTTTCAAAATGCTCTATAACTCTTTGGTCTTTAAACTCGAACACCTTTTGCGACAAGCCTTGCAGAAAATCCCTATCGTGAGATACTAAAATTAAAGTTCCATCGAAGGCTAATAAGGCTTCTTTTAAAACATCCTTAGATTTTAAATCCAAATGGTTTGTAGGTTCATCCAAAATAAGCAAGTTTACTGGCTCTAAAAGCAATTTTACCATAGCCAATCTGGTTTTTTCCCCTCCAGAAAGCACACTTACTTTCTTGTCTATATCGTCTCCTCCAAACATAAAACGACCCAAAATATTTTTTATCTGGGTTCTAACATCTCCTTCTGCAACCTCATCAACTGTTTGGAACACAGTTAAATTCTCATCCAGTAGAGAGGCTTGGTTTTGTGCAAAGTAACCTACCTTAACGTTGTGTCCCAAACTACATTTACCTTGAACCTCAATTTCTCCCATAATGGCTTTAATCATGGTAGATTTACCTTCGCCATTCCGTCCAACAAAACATACTTTTTCACCTCTGGAAATAGACATGTTGGCATTTTTAAACACCACATGATTTCCATAGGATTTACTTAAATCCTGAACTGTTACAGGATAATCTCCCGAACGTATGGATGGTGGAAAACGCAGTTTTAAAGACGAAGTATCTATTTCATCAATTTCAATAATCTCAAGCTTTTCCAACATACGCTCCCTGGAACTCACTTGATTGGTTTTTGAATAAGTCCCTTTAAAGCGCTCAATAAAAGCCATATTATCTGCAATAAACTTTTGCTGTTCCTGATAGGCTTTTATTTGATTGGCTCTTCGCTCTTCACGTAACTGCAAGTAATGCGAATAATTGGCTTTGTAATCATAAATGCGACCCATGGTTACCTCAATGGTCCTGTTGGTAATATTATCAATAAATGCTTTGTCATGTGAAATTACCATTACAGCTTTGGCTTTGTTGATTAAAAAATCTTCCAACCAGATTACCGATTCAATATCGATATGGTTGGTAGGCTCGTCCAAAAGGATTAAATCTGGTTTTTGAAGAAGGATTTTTGCCAGTTCTATCCTCATGCGCCAACCACCACTGAATTCACTGGTCAATCGATGCAAGTCTTCACGTTTAAAACCCAAACCCCTAAGTGCTTTTTCCACTTCGGCATCGTAATTGACATCTTCTAGAGCGTAGTATTTTTCACCTAAATCGGACACCTTTTCAATAATGGACATGTATTCATCCGATTCATAATCCGTTCTGGTTTCCAAAGCCTTATTTAATTTTTCCATTTCATCCCGCATCTCAAAAATATGCTTGAACGCTTTGGAAGCTTCTTCAAAAACAGTACACTTATCTTCGGTCAATAAATGTTGTGGCAAATAGGCAATTACAGCATCTTTTGGAAACCTAACATGACCACGAGTAGGTTTTTGTTCGCCTGCAATAATTTTCATCATGGTTGATTTTCCAGCACCATTTTTGCCCATTAAGGCAATCTTGTCATTTTCATTTACAACAAAAGACACATCTTTAAACAAGGTTTGTCCACTAAATTCTACTGCTAGCGCATCTACTGAAATCATGTTCTATTTTTTGAGTGCGCAAAATTATGCAAAAGAAAAGATATAATTTAAAATTAAACGCGAAGAATTCCACATAATGGCAGCAATCCATCTGCAATAAAGCAATGACAGGCAGGAATGTATCTGTAACTGGTTAAGGCAATAATTGGAAACTTTGTTCCAGAACCCTATAGAATTGGGGAAAACAATCTGGCCAATTTATCCAAGAACCTGTAAACTGCCGGTCTTTTTTCCCACTCTATTAAATCCAGTTGCGAAGTGTCTTCCACATCTTTATAAAAGGTAGCTTTTAATTCTTCAGCTATTTCTTCATCATAAACAATGGCACCAACCTCAAAATTCAGATCAAAACTCCTAACATCCATATTTGCTGTTCCAACAATGGCTATTTCATTATCAATAACCATGGTTTTTGCATGTACAAATCCTTTGGTATAACGATAAATTTCCACACCAGATTTTAACAAGTCCAAATAATAGGAACAAGCAGCAGCATTAACCAATTTAGAATCTGAATTGTTTGGGACTATCAATTTTACCTTTACACCACTTTTTGCAGCAATAAGCAAAGCGTCCATGATGCTTTTGCTTGGTATAAAGTAAGGTGTGGTAATAAGCACTTCCTTTTCTGCTAAATTAATGGCTTGCAACAATGCAAATTTAATGGTTGGCACATCGGAATCTGGTCCACTGGCAGTTATTTGGACATATTTATCTTGTTGACATTGAAATGATTGATAATCTGGAAAGAATTTGCTATTGATTTCCATTTGGTCTTGTGCGCAAAAATTCCAATCGCATAAAAACAGGTACTGTAAATACCACGTTGCAGGTCCTTCAATTTTTAAATGGGTATCCCTCCAATACACTTTGTTTTTGTTAGGCTCTGTATTAATGTATCTGTCGCTAACATTGATTCCTCCCACAAACGATGTGTGTCCATCTATAATGATGATTTTTCTGTGATTTCTATAATTGATTCTATTGGCAAAGGCAATAAGTTTTATTTTGTAAAAAGGAAACACTTTAACACCACCTTCACGTAACCTTTTTACTTGTTTTTTTCTAATGGAACGACTCCCGAAATCGTCATAAATAAACCTTACCTCAACACCTTCAGATGCTTTTTTTAAGAGCAGATCAATAATTTGAACTCCAATGTTATCATCTTCAAAAATATAATATTCTATATGGATGTGCTCTTTGGCTTTTGCAATGCATTCCAGGACATCTGGGAATTTTTCTTCACCATTGATAAGCAATTTTACGTTGTTATTGTTTGTTAAAGGGCTTAAATTATCTTTTAAAATAAGGTTTACCAATTTTTTGTTTTCTTGAACTGCTTCATCCCCTTCTTTTAAAACACCTTTGGAATATGAAATGAGCTCTTTTTCCAGGTTTATCTGAATGTTTTCATTGGTTTTTAATTTTTTATCGTACATTTTCCGGATGCGATAATTCACTCCAAAAGAAAAGTAAATTAAAATCCCTACAATGGGAACAAAGATTACCAGCAATAAATAGGCTAAGGCTTTTGTTGTGTTTTGAGTGTCTTCAATTACACGATAGCTCACCAACATTAAAACAATAACATAAATTATTTCCAGGATTAAGATATAGTCCATAAATTGAAGTACTTAGTAGTAGGTATTAATTGTTGTTGACACGTTGCAAATCTAAATCATGAAAATCGAAACTAAAATCGATATTTGGCGAAATGCCTTTCATTTTAATGCTTTGCGCTTTGCCGTTTTCGTCTAAATAAAACATCACAAAAGCATCTGCATTCATATCTTGATACTCCCATTTAACAGCAAAGGTATTCGCTTTATAATATTGTAATTCGCCATTTAACTTAGGAGATCGATAGGATTTAATCCAAAGCTTTCCGTTTTTATTGAACACTTCCATCTTTCCAAACCAATTATCCTTATATATGCCTAAAAAATCTTTTTCGTTTATTTTTACTTTTTTATTGGCTTGAACCGTTTCCCAGACCTGCTTGGTAACAAGATCCCCTTCTGCCTGTCTTTCCTTAAAATAGTTATAAAATTTTTCGGTCCATTGGTAGTCGTCCAATCCTAAATAACCATCTACAATAGTTCTGGAAACTGCCAGAAAAACACCTGCACCTCCTGGTTCTGTATTGGTAAGCACAACCACTCCAACATTTAAATCTGGTATTAAAACGGTTCTACTTAACATGCCTGGAAGCCCTCCTGTGTGAGAGACAACCATGTTCCCCTTTTTATCTGTTAAATCCCACCCCAAACCATATCCAGCAAAATGAGAATTATACCTAGGATTTCTATTAACATCTGTAGTGGTATGTATTTTCCACATTTCATGCTGACTTTCAACAGAGAATAATTGTTTGTTCAGATTTTCGCCATATTTCCCTTGGTTTAAATGTTGAAGCATCCACTGGGACATATCATTTACGTTGGAATAAATGCCTCCAGCTGCGCCATTTATCATTTCTTGAAAATTTGGCAGCACTTTAAAGTCGCCAGTTGCCGTATTGTGTGGCAAGGTCAAATTACTTGTATCTTCAATAAGGTTGAGAGCAGCATAGGAATTATCCATGTTCAAGGGCTTAAAAATCCTTTCTGTGATAAAAGCTTCCCAAGTCATCCCACTTTTTCTGGCAATAAGTTCTCCTGCTACTAAATACAACAAGTTATCATAATCAAACTGAGTCCTGAACGCTGATACTGGCTTGAAATATTGAAAACTGGAAAGCAAATCGTTTATTGTGAAATCAGATCCATCTGGAAAAAACATTAAATCTCCAACCCCTAAGCCAAGCCCACTTCTATGTGTAAGTAAATCTTGGATATTAAAATTCTCGGTCACGTAGGCATTGTACATTTTAAATTCTGGAATGTGGTCTATTACTTTATCTGTCCAATTTATCTTTCCATCTTCCACCAAAAGCGCCAGAGCTGTTGTTGTAAAGGCTTTACTATTGGAGGCAATGGCAAAATTGCTGTGTTGGTTTACTGGTTTGTTTGTTTGTTTTGAAAGCACACCATACCCTTTTTCATGAATAATATCACCATCTTTTACAATGGCAACAGCAACACCTGCCACATTAAACTTATCCATGGCATCTGTAACCAGGCTATCTACTTGTAAAGGGGATAATTGCCCAAAAGCAGAAAAGATCAAAGTAAGAAAAAGACTTGTTGATAGTAAGAAACGCTTTATCTGTAAGGAATTCATATCATTGGTTGGTTTTAATTAGAAGTTGATTTTAAAGGTAATTATTTATTGGTTATTATCCTATTTATACTTTTTAAACACCTTAAATATTAAAAAGTCCATAAAAGCCTGTTTGGATATTTTAGAGATCAAAAACAGGATCATTTTTAACCATAGTAATATTTGTAATTTTCTTACATTTTTTCCTTTTATCGGATTTTTTTGCATTTTGTAGATGTTTTTTGAAATATTTATCTATATTTGTCTCGATAAACAATTTAAAACTAACTCCAATGAAATTAATCTACCCTAAATTAACCACAAGATATTTACTTGTGTTTTTATTTTTCACCATTAGCTTTTTGAATGCACAAATAAGTGATTCTGAGAGAGCTAACGAGTATTTGAACCAGAAAGGTGAAGTAAACTTTAATTTTCAAATAAACGACCCTTCAGAGCTTAAAGAATTTACATCGAACATGTCTATTCTCAATTATGACCCAGCAACCAAAACTGTTTATGCTTGGGCCAATACAAAACAATTTAAACAATTTGAGAGATTAGGTATTTCATATAAAGTAAAAGCTGAAGACAATGAAGCTTATGGTATTGTGATGAGCAATGAATTGCCTACAAACCAAAGAATGGGACCTTACCCTTTAACCTTCCCATTATCTGCTTATCCAACTTATGCAGATTACGAGCAACAGATGCAGGAATTTGCCATTAATCATCCAGATATTTGTGAATTGGTTGATATAGGTGGAACAACCGAAGGGGTTGCTGGAGGAGACAAAAGATTGTTATTTGTAAAACTATCTGATAATATTTCCACAGCTGAGGCTGAACCTAAGGTGATGTATACATCTTCTATGCATGGAGATGAGATCACAGGATACCCTTTAATGTTAAACTTAATCAATTATTTTATTACTGCCTACAAAGACACAGGACATCCGGATCATTTCAGAATAAAAAATTTAATTGACAACTCTGAGGTTTGGATTAACCCGATGGCAAATCCAGATGGAACATATTATAATAATGCTTCAAACACGTCTGTGGCAAACGCAAGAAGAGCCAATGCCAATGGTGTGGATTTAAACAGGAACTATCCAGATAACGTGGCTGGACCACACGATGACGGTAACCCTTACCAAGTAGAAACACAACACTTTATGACCTTAGCAGAAAATAACCATTTTGTTTTGTCTGCTAATTTCCATGGAGGAACAGAAGTGGTTAACTATCCTTTTGATAATACCTATACAAATCATGCTGACGACGATTGGTTTTTTCTAGTAAGTAAAGAATATGCCGTAAACTGTCAAAATGATGGTCCAAGTGGATATATGGATGCCACTTATGCAAATTCCCAATGGCCAGGAGTTACTGAGGGAGCTGATTGGTACCAAGTATTTGGTGGACGTCAAGACTTCATGAACTTTTATCATCAATGTAAAGAAATTACCATTGAGCTTTCAAATACTAAATTAATTCCATCAAACCAATTAGTAAACCATTGGAATTATAACAAAGAAGCTCTTATAGAATATTTAATTCAAGGAACCTACGGTTTTCAAGGTTTTGTTAAAGATGCAGTTACTGGAGACCCTGTTGAAGCTACCGTTACACTGGTTGGTCATGATGCAGTTGGCTCTCATACAGTAAGCAGTTTGCCTTTTGGGGATTTTTACAGACCCGTTATAGCTGGAACTTATGATTTAAGATTTGAGTCTCCTTGTTATCAAACATTTACACTTACCAATCAAACCATAGCTAATTATCAAACCAAAACTTTAGGAGATATTTTATTAACACCTTTAACTGTAACAGCTCCAACCAGCTTAAGTACCTCTGGCACAGATTCCAGTTCTACGAATGTTAGCTGGACAGCAACAACTGCAGATAGTTTTGATATAAGATATAGAATGGTTGGAGCCCCATCTTGGACAGAAATTTTGGGAGTGACTTCCAATCCATATCAAATTACAGGATTGTCGCCAAATACCACTTACGAATTCCAGGTAAAATCCTATTGTGGCTCAAACAGCACTACTTACTCTGGTTCACAACAGTTTACAACTACCAACATTAATTATTGTAATGCTCAAGGTAATAATGTTAACGATGAATATATTGGCAATGTTTCTATAAACGGCACAAACCACAATACCGTTTCAAATACCTCTTCTGGTTATTCAGATTTTACTGCAAGCTCCATTTTCCCAGATTTAGATATTGTTTACAATGCCACAGGAAACTCCATTAGTGTAACTAAACATTG
>NZ_CAXATZ010000053.1:0-15604 GCF_963971605.1 uncultured Xanthomarina sp. | reverse complement strand
GCATGTGTGAGTTTGTCTGTACGACACCAGAAGCTTATTTAGCAGACAGACGCCTACAGTTGGCGCATTTACAACAGGACAAAAAACTCGCACAAATTACCTGGCATGCCCAGAGACCTTTTAATCTGTTAAACTACCAGTACAATAAGGCTCCCTATAATTTGCCATACCGTATTTTTAATAAGCTGCAACGGGAAGTGACTGGTTTTTTGGGAAAACCGTATATCCAACGGAATTGGGAACTGCAATTTTTAGGAACTGAGAACGCTAAACACTTAGAAAGCCATTTGTTTGATGATGAATTTAATCACTGGATTCCACAAACAATTATTAAAGAGGTTTATCAAGATTTTAAACATGGAGATGCTGTTGCCAGTTCCCATGCCGTAAGTATGTTGTTGTGTTTGTCCGTATGGTATCAAAATAACATAACAGCATTATGAAACTATCGGTAATCATACCTGTTTACAATGGGGCAGACTTTATTGAAAAGTCCTATAACTCGATTATTAATCAACAATTAGCGGATTTTGAAATTCTTTATGTAGATAATAACTCGAAAGATGACTCCGTTGAAAAAATTGAAAGTCTGATTCAAACTGATGCACGGGTAAAATTATTAATTCAAACCAAGCAAGGGGCTGCTCCTGCCAGAAATAAGGGCATTGAAAAGGCTCAAGGGGATTATATGTATGTGTTTGATGTAGATGACGAGATTTATCCAGGTGCTTTAAATAAAATGATTGCAGTTTTGGATACACATGAGCAGATAGAGGCTGTATTTGGTAAAATGGTGAAATCAAATAAAGGAATTTCTGAAACAGAAAAACCTATGGATGAGACCCATGAAGTCCTTTTTAAAGAAAAACCCTATTGGGGCTTATATTGGTTTTCGAGCTTGAGACATGTAGTTGGGCCTCCGGCTTTTTTATATAGAAGAACGGTGTTTGATAAAATTGGTGTTTATAATGAAGAAATAAAAAATAATGAAGATACTGCCTTAGATATCAAACTTGGAATGACTTGTAATCTTGCATGTTTAGATAGTTATGTGTATTTGTATTTCAAACATTCAGAATCTACCATTGAACAAACAAAGCGTAAAATACCCCGTGCTTTTATGGTGTGGCCACGCTTGGTCAAAGAGCACTTGCCTTTTTATTTAAGTCAGGAGACCCCTAAACGCTTTCAGGAGTTACTGTTTAGTCAACTGTTTCAGTCCATGGGCAGGCAGTTGGTGTTTACCAAAGGTTATGGGGCTAGGAAGCGGTTGAAAAGCAAACTATATCAAGAAGTACATGCCATTAGAATTCCGTTCGTCATTCGCTTTTTTTTAAGCATATTTGTTATCTTGCCATTGGAAAGTTTACGGAAAGTTTATGGGTATTATATAGTGCCCTTTACGGTAAAACAGCTTTTAAAATAAAAACACTTGACACCAAAACATTTTTTAATCCATGCTTTTAAGCGCATCCTATTGGGTGGATGGTATAAACGCTACGTTGTAAACAATGTGGTTATCCAGACAGATATCAAACAAGCCCTTCAAGTTCGGGGTTCCAAGGCACAGGATTATGCTTTGGCAAAGCAGTTTGACCATGTGATGTTGTATTATCCAGATTTTGCGTTTATCTTTTTTTGGCGAATCAATAAACTAAACTATCGTTGGAAATCATTGTTTGTGCCTGAGATGCCCTGCAAAATTTTTAGAAGTACAAAAATAGCTGGAGGCTTGACATGTTACCATCCGTATGCTACTGTCATTAATGCCAAATCAATAGGTAAGAACTTTCAATTTAGAAATGGATTGACCATAGGTAATAAAGCAAATGATAATAGGTTGCTTCCAATAATTGGAAATGATGTAACCGTTGGTGCCAATGTGGTTATTATAGGGAACATTACCATTGGAGATCATGTGGTTATTGGCGCTGGGTCTGTTGTGGTAAAAGATGTGCCTTCCAATTGTGTGATAGCTGGAAACCCTGCACGAGTTATTAAAACATTGGAATGAATTTCTTACCCCGTCCCTAAGGGGAGGAATTTTGTTAGTGCAGATAAGGGAAGTAAAATTAATAATGAAGAAAATTAAAATACTATATACAATTTCAAATTTCCACACAGCAGGCAGTGGTAAGGTGGTTTATGATTTGGTTAAACATATGGATAATAACCAATTTGAGGTAGAAATAGCCTGTGGTAGTAGTGATGGTGATTTTTATAAGGTAGTGTCAACTTTGGGCTTGCCCATACATGTTTTTGAAACCAAAACAAATTATAGGCCATACCCTAGCTTATTGTTTAGAATCTGGAAGATTTCAAAATTCTTTAAAGAACAACAATATGATGTTGTTCATTCATGGCAATGGAGCAGTGATTGGACGGAGGCCTTGGCAGCCAAATTAGCAGGAGTGAAATGGTTATACACCAAAAAAGCGATGGGTTTTAATAGTAGGCATTGGAAAATAAAAAGTTTTTTGGCCGATTATATTATTACCATCAATGATGAAATGTCTGCTTATTTTCCAAACAAAACAAAGCAGGCTTTAATCCCATTGGGGATTGATACAGCATATTATGATACAAAAAAGGTAGCTAAAACCAAGGCCATGAATCCAGATAAATTTCATATTATCACAGTTGCCAATTTGGTGCCTGTTAAAGGGATTGAAATTTTACTTGAAGCCATGGCTATTCTTCAAGATTCTGGAATTCAACTAAGTGTTTTGGGTGACTGTGAGAATGCCTATGGGCTTAACATGATGTTATTAACGGAGCATTTGGGTCTACAGGAACAAGTTAAGTTTTTAGGAAAACAATTAGATGTAAGACCCTATATATCTCAAGCAGATTTGTATGTGATACCTACTTTGGATGCTGGTAGAAAGGAAGGCATGCCAATGGCTTTGGTGGAAGCCATGAGTATGGGGATTCCAGTATTGGGTTCCCATATTACAGGTATTAATTATGTATTAAAAGCATTTCCCGAACTATTGTTTCCAGCAGGAAACGCAGAAGTTTTGGCGGAAAAGATGAAGCAATTAAAAGCTACGGATCCCATACAAAGATTGGCTTTAGGGAAACGGTTGCGCACTTATTGCGAGACCCATTTTACCATGGAGGCTTTTATTGCTGCCCATGAAGCACTTTATAAAACCTTATAGTATATGGGCAATAACTTCAATAAACATGTTGTAGTGGTAGGTAGTGCCCGAAGTGGTACCAGTTGGTTGAGCGAGCTGATGGCCCAACCTTTTAGGTATCGCATGCTATTTGAACCCGATCAAGAAACTCGTACTAAAAGAGGGCATTTGCTTTGTGACAGATGGTTAAGGTCTCCTACAGATTCCAAGCAAGCTTATACATATTTAAAGGCTGTTTTTAAGAACCGTGTGGATTGCGATTGGATCGCACAAAACAGTAACCGAAAATGGAAGCGTCATTTATGGCCTTTTGTACCCAAAAAGTATATCATCAAGTTTGTACGTTGTAATCTGTCGGCACCTTTTATACACAATGAATTTGGGATTCCGGTTATACATCTTATTAGAAACCCTTATGATGTTATTAGGTCTCAGCAACAAGTAAAATTTCCTTGGTTGTATGACTTGTCTTATTTTGCAAATCAAGAAAAGTTGGTAACACTTATTAAAGACAAGTTTTTGTATGATATTACCCAATTTGAAACATTGACGGATGTGGAAAGGTTAACCTTGCGTTGGTGTATTGAAAATGTGATACCGTTGGAAGTATTGGAGCCCTATTCTGAAGAAGCTGTTGTTGTTCGTTATGAAGCGTTGTCCAATAACATTCAATTGTTTTATGATTTATGTGCTGCCTTTCATTTGGAACCAGTTGCCAATTTAGAAAGGCATTATAAACAGCCATCATCCAAAACACATCCAGAGAGCGTGTTTTTACAGAAAGGTAGCGATAAAAATAAATTGAGTACTGCTGAACTAATCCAAATAAATAAGCTATTGGATGTTTTTAAGACGCAGCTTTATACCAAACATTATTAATATCATTATATGCTATTCAACTCCCTAGACTTCGCTATATTTCTTCCCTTGGTTTTTGCACTGTATTGGTTTGTGTTAAAACCTTCCTTAAACCGGCAAAACCTTTTTGTTGTCTTGGCTAGTTATGTATTTTATGCCTGGTGGGATTATCGGTTTTTAGCCTTGATAGTTTTAAGTACTTTGGTGGATTTTGTGGTTGCCAAACTGATGCATAGGGAAACCACACAAACACGAAGAAAGATATTATTGTTGGTTAGTTTGTGTTTCAATCTTGGATTGTTGGGGTTTTTTAAGTATTATCATTTTTTTATAGACAGTTGGGTGGAGGCTTGGTCCACGCTGGGTATCCATATGGAGCCATCCACGTTAGATATTATTTTACCTGTAGGGATTAGTTTTTATACCTTTCAAACATTAAGTTATACCATAGATGTGTATCGAAACAAGTTAGAACCCACTTCAGATTTGATACAGTTTGCAGCCTTTGTATCCTTTTTCCCACAGTTGGTGGCAGGGCCTATAGAGAGGGCTTCCCATTTATTGCCACAGTTTGCAACCAAGCGTAGGTTTGATGGGGGTTTTGCCCTTAGTGGCTTTTACCTGATAGTTTGGGGATTGTTTAAAAAAGTGGTGGTGGCAGATAACTGTGCTTTTTTTGTCAATCAGATCTTTGATGGGGGTGGCAGTTATACGTCCATGGAACTGTTTTTGGGGGCGGTTTTGTTTGGATTTCAGATTTATGGGGATTTTTCAGGCTATAGTGATATAGCCATAGGGGTGGCACGATTGTTTGGTTTCTCCTTAATGACCAATTTTTCCTTTCCGTATTTCTCCAGGGATATCGCTGAGTTTTGGAGGCGTTGGCATATTTCCTTATCCACTTGGTTTCGCGATTATTTATATATTCCATTAGGTGGGTCTCGTGGGAATACTTGGCAAGGGATTCGAAATGTGTTTATTGTGTTTCTGGTGAGTGGGTTTTGGCATGGTGCCAACTGGACTTTTGTGATTTGGGGTGGTATTCACGCCCTGTTGTTTTTACCCTTGTTACTGATTAAAGTCCATAGAAAATATCTGGAAACAACTCGCATCAGCTTAGGCCAATTACCTTTTATTCTGTTTACATTTGTATTGGTGACTTTTGCATGGATTTTCTTTAGGGCAGATAACGCAAGTATGGCAACGCAATATATTCAGGATATTTTTAGTTTTAACAGTGGCTCTGTAGCTACTTTTTATAAGACTCCAAAAATGATTTTGTTTAGTGCCATAATTGTAATAAGTATTTCTATCTTGTTGTTATTTGAGTTTTTGGCCGTTCAAAAAAATAAAAAAGAAGTGGTTTTAACAACATATACTGCTGTATGTATTGCCATGCTTATCTGTTTTATGGGCGTGTTTAAGAATCCCTCAGAGTTTATTTATTTTCAGTTTTAAGGATGATGTTGTTTTTAAAAAGAATCGGGTTTGTTGTATTGGTTTTCATTGGTATGAGCATGCTTGTGTCTTGGGGAAGTTTGTGGGCCTTACGTCAGTCTTCTTTTTATAAACCTTCCTTTTTAGTGCATGCTCTACCAGAAACAACCTTTGATTATATTGTATTGGGAGCCAGTACGGGTTTAACCACTTTAAATACCCAAGTCATTGATTCTATGTTGCATACCAATGGTGTTAATCTGTCTATGGACGATACATCCCTGTCCAGTCAGTATCTCATGCTGCAACATTTTTTGGCACAGGGGAAAACCACAAAGGTTTGTGTGTTGGCACCTAGTGTTAAAGATTATGATGTTCGCACGAATGAATTAAGTGGCAACGATTACCGGTTTTTACCCTATATCAACACGCCCTATGTTCTTGACTATTATAAGCAATTTAAAGGAGTGGATGCCAAAGTGTTGGCCTACAGCAGGTGGTTTCCCATGTTAGGCGTGTCCTATTATAATGTAGAGTTGTTTTACCCTTCGTTGGTAGCCCTTATGCAACCGGAAAAAAGAAATAGGTTTGATGCCACTGGTAATTATGTATATCCGGAATCTAAAAAAACAAGTAGCCTACTAAATGACTTAAAGCCCATCACCCTTAATTTTAAAAACCCCTATCTTTATAAAATTAAAGCCCTGTGTCAGGCCAATGACATAGACGTGATTTGTTATATATCTCCTATGGAAGGAAAGAAAGTTATAGTCTCTTCAGCAGGTTTCTCGGTGATCAATCATAGCGATTTGCTGACGGACTCCAAGTATTTTTTTGATGCCATACATGTAGATGCAAAAGGGAGACAGCTTGCCAGTGAGCAATTTACTAATGATTTTAAAGCTTTAAGGGAGTAGTTTTCTAAAAAAATTCATGAAGAAACCTTTAAAAATAGCCATCTATTCCGGAGACATTCCAAGCACCACCTTTATTGAACGCCTTATACAAGGTGTTTCAAATTCAGGAACTCAAGTGTTCTTATTTGGACATCTTAAACATAAACCTATTTATGGGGAGGGAGTGAAGGTTTATGGCTATAAAAACACAAAAGGTTCCAAACTTTGGGTTTTAATCAAATACACTTGCCTTTTGTTTTTATTTAAGCCAGCCCAAAAAAAACGTTTGGATGCGATACTCAAAAAAACAAATAAAAACACCTTATATGCCAAGGTAAAATGCTATCCCGTACTATGGCATCAGCCTGATATCTTTCATGTACAATGGGCTAAAGGTTTGGACGAGTGGATGTGGGTACAGGCGTTTGGGATAAAGTTGGTACTGAGTTTACGCGGGTCTCATATCAATTACTCCCCAATTGCCGACCAAGCATTAGCGGCCAGGTACCGGCAAAACTTCCCAAAAGTTGATGGGTTTCATGCCGTCTCCCAAGCCATTGCGAAGGAGGCCTGTAAATATGGAGCTGACAAACAGCATATTCAAGTGGTTAAAAGTGGCCTAAAACTTCAGGACTTTCTCTTTCAGTTAAAAACAACCAACCCCCAAACCCCTATAAACATTCTGTCTGTTGGAAGGGAACATTGGGTAAAAAATTACCGCTTGGCCTTGGATGCCATGCATGCGTTAAAACAACTGGGGCTTGCATTTCGTTATGATATCATTGGAGTCTCAGGGGAAGAAGCTTTGTTGTTTCAACGTGCCCAATTGGGCTTGGAGCAGGAGGTGGGGTTTATTGGTCCATTGCCCTTTAAAGAGGTGCAGAAAGCCATCAAAGAAGCTGATGTGATGTTGTTGCCCAGCGTGGAGGAAGGGATCGCCAATGTGGTTTTGGAAGCCATGGCCTTGGGAACCTTGGTGGTAAGCACAGACTGTGGAGGGATGAAAGAAGTGGTATTGCCAAAACAAACCGGGTATTTGGTACCCGTTCGGGATGCTCAAGCGATGGCACTGGCCTTGAAGGAGGTGAGTGAATTACCCCTGGAGACATATCAAAGAATAACACAACAGGCTAGAGCCTTTGTGGAAGCAAACCACAGCGAAGCTCAAATGGTGTCTGGGATGCTTGGGTTATATAAACGGCTCATGCTTGAAGGGCCTGATAAGGTCAACTAACCAATACCTGTCAGGATGTTTTGATTGTCATTGACTTCGTTGAATCTTCGATTTCTGAACAACCCCTGTCATTGACTTCGTTGAATCTTCAATTTCTGAACGACCCTGTCATTGACTACGTCGAATCTTCGATTTCTGAACGCCCCTTGTCATTCTGAACGAAGTGAAGAATCTATAGGAAAAGGATTAAAGATGCTTTACTTCGACACTTCGATAAACTCAGTGCAGGCTTGCTCAGTACAGGCTGCTCAGCATGACAAAGAGATGCTTCGCTTGCGTTCAGCATGACACCTGTCATTGACTACGTCGAATCTTCGATTTCTGAACGCCCCTGTCATTCTGAACGAAGTGAAGAATCTACTAAGTGAAGAATCTACTAAGTGAAGAATCTAAAAGAAGAATCTATAGGAAAAGGAGTAAAGATGCTTTACTGTGTTCAGCATGACAAAGAGATGCTTCGCTTGCGCTCAGCATGACACATAGATGCTTCGCTTGCGCTCAGCATGACAAAGAGATGCTTTACTTCGACACTTCGATAAACTCAGTGCAGGCTTGCTCAGTACAGGCTGCTCAGCATGACAAAGAGATGCTTCACTGCGCTCAGCATGACAAAGCGCTCTGAAGGATCTAAAGAAATTAATCAAAACATAGAAATTAAGATTCAAAATTTTGATATCTTGACCAACCATTACCAAATGACTAAAACAAAAACACATAAAGGGCGTATTGGCTTGCTGCTTTCAGCAGCACCTGGGTATTCCGAAACGTTTTTTTCATCCAAAATCAAGGGTTTAAAGGAGTCCGGATTTGACCTTGTGTTGTTTTGTAGTGAGAACCAACATGGCTTTAAAGACTGTCCAGTAGTTTTATTGCCTCAGCAAGCTAAAAACAAACTGATTCTAGGTATTAAACTTGTGTGGGTATTTTTGGGCTTGTTGCCCTATGTAAAGACCCTAAGAAGGTTTGTGCAATTGGAACGAACCGATGGGAAAGCTTGGCTACCTATTTTAAAACGTCTGTACACGCATGCACCTGTGTTTAAGCAGGATTTGGATTGCTTGCATTTTGGGTTTGGGACATTGGCATTGGGCTGTGAAAATATGGCAGCTGCTATTCAAGCCGACATGGCGGTGAGTTTTAGGGGCTTTGATATCGGGGTGTACCCCATCAAACATCCCCAGTGTTATAGCAGTCTGTGGGATAAAGTATCCAAAATCCATGTCATTTCCGATGATATCAAGCAATTGCTCTATACCCATGGGTTTAGGGATCAAGCCCCTGTTGTTAAGATCACCCCTGCCATAGATACCCATTATTTTTCTACTGAGCAGGGACATGTGGGTGAGGAACATCCCATACAACTCATTACGGTAGCCCGATTGCACTGGAAAAAAGGTTTGGAATATACTTTGGAGGCTTTAGCACTCTTAAAGCAGCAAGGAATAGCTTTTGAATACCGGATTATAGGCTCGGGGCCTGAGGAAGAGGCTTTAAAATTTGCCTGTTACCAGTTGGGCCTGCAAGCGCAGGTGTTTTTTTTGGGCAAGCTGGGGCCTGAGGAGGTGAAGCAACAATTAACACAAGCACAGTATTATATTCAGTACAGTGTTCAGGAAGGCTTTTGTAATGCCGTATTGGAAGCCCAGGCCATGGGCTTGCTGTGTGTGGTAAGTGATGCCGAAGGTTTGGCAGAGAATGTCTTGGAGGGAAAAACAGGCTGGGTGGTACCAAAACGTAACCCCCAGTTATTGTCAGAAAAAATGATAGAAGTCATACAAATGACTGAAATGGAAAAACAAAGGATTACACACGATGCTTCTTTTCGGGTCCAGGAGACCTTTTCCATAGAAACACAAATACAAAAGTTCACTCAATTTTATTCAGACAAATGAATGTTGAGCTAATCTCAATACTTTAGCTCTAAGAATGTTTAAACAAAGCTTGTGAAATAAGCAAAAGACCTTATATTAAGAGATGGTTTAACATAATTCATTTATTTGTGTATTTTCGTTAAATATAAATTAAAGGTCATTTGGATGCATGTTAAAAAGATTTTAAAGGCATTGATGTTAAAGCAACGTCAAGAGAAACTAAAGTTTGAGACTAAGTACCTATGTGGCATTCCATTAAAAGTGTTGAAAGGTACCATACGTGAAACTGTAGATCAAGATGATGCTTGGTGGTTTTATTTAAGCAAACATCACCATGTGATTTTTGATATAGGTTGTAATATAGGCTATATGGCATTGTTGGCTCTCATCCAGGATTCAAATAAACAGTTGCTTTTAGTGGATCCTAATCCCAAAGCACTTCAAAAAGCAGCCATAAATCTCATCCAAAACAATTTAGGTAGTAAAGCCCAATATTTTACTGCTTTTGTAGGAGATACCCTTAATGAAAAGATGAAGTTTTATACAATAGGCTCTGGTGAAGCAGGAAGTATGTATAGCTCACATGCTGAATCTGCTGCTGCCATAAACTCCTACATGGAGGTTAATACAGTAACTCTGGATTATCTATATGCATATTATGAATTAAAACCGGATTTAGTGAAAATTGATGTGGAAGGAGCAGAAACCCTTGTAATGAAAGCAGCAAAAAAGATGGCATTGGAAACTCAATGTACTTTTTTTATAGAAATGCATGATGTGAAAGATTTAGGTATGGAAGCAGCAGGGAAAATGATATTGGATTGGTGTCAGGAAGTTCAATATAAGGCCTGGTATCTTAAGACGGAAAGTGAATTGATTGATGCTAATACCATAAAAGGAAGAGGTAAATGTCATTTGCTTTTAATGCCTTTTAATAGACCTTACCCAGACTATTTAAAGGGTGTTGCTCAAAAGTCTCATTTACCAAAATCTATATAATGCCCTTTAAATTCTTAACATATTTGCAACCTACCCAGTATTTTCGATTGTTTCAAACATCGGGAGCTTCTGTATTTCCACAGGTTGAAGCATTGCCAGAATTGGTTTTAGAACAACTTATGTATGACGAAAGTTATGAGTCTGAACATGCACGGGATTACGATTTGTCCTGGCAGGCCATTCAAAGTGGGTATATTGGCCCTGCTGCAACCTATACCTATTTTGAACCTGTTTCCTTGCGTGATAATTATCATTTTATAAGAAAACAGTTTCATCCGGTTTGGGTGTTTTATGTGCTGATTTGTCGCTTATGCACGTTTCACAATCCGTTTAAAGAGATTCAAGCTTGGGTAGCAACAGCAAAGACCAAGCGTGTAGCACCCGTTACAGGCTTGCCATATGACGCATGGAGCCATTACAAGTCGCAACTACTGGAACAGGCACCATTGGTTAGCGTGGTCATTCCAACCTTAAACCGGTATGACTACTTAAAGGACGTGTTACAGGATTTTGAAAAACAGGATTATCCCCATTTTGAAGTGTTGGTTGTGGACCAGTCCGAACCTTTTCAACCCGATTTTTATAAGGATTTTGATTTATCGCTTCGTGTGATCCAGCAGGAGGAAAAAGCCCTATGGTTGGCCAGGAATACCGCCATCAAGGAAGCCCAAGGGGACTTGATAGCCCTCTCTGAAGACGATGTGCGTATTCCCAACAATTGGATTTCCAATCATTTAAGGTGCTTGGACTTTTTTAAGGCACAGGTATCGGCAGGGGTCTTTTATCCAGAAGGACAGGAAATACCGAAAGCGCGTTCGTTTTTTGCTGTGGCCTCCCAATTTGCTACGGGAAACGCCATGCTTTATAAGGAGGTGTTTTATCGTGTGGGACTGTTCGACAGGCAATTTGAGAAACAGCGGATGGGCGATGGGGAATTTGGACTGCGCGTATATTTGGAAGGGATGCTCTCGGTTTCAAATCCGTATGCCTCTTGCATCGATGTGAAAGCAGGTACGGGTGGCTTGAGGGAGCTGGGCAGTTGGGACGCCTTTAGGCCCTCCAATTTTTTTGCGCCCAGGCCCATTCCCAGTGTGCTGTATTACTATAGAACCTATTATGGGGATCGCGCTGCTAGATGGGCCTTATTACGAACCATCCCTACATCCCTGATCCCATACCAGTTTAAAAAGAACAAAGGCATGTTGGTGTTGGGCTTATTCTTAAGTATTTTACTTTTGCCTTTGGTGTTGTATCAAGTATTAAAAAGTTGGAACATGGCAAGTAAGAAAATAAAGGAAGGGGCTTTGATTGAAAAATTAGAAGTGAGACGTGAGAAGTGAATAGTTAATAGTGAAAAAAAACATCCTTATAGTTACCTCCGAATTCCCGCCACAACCGGGTGGGATTGGAACTCATGCTTATTATTTGGCTTTGCATCTGGTTAAGAATGGTTATGGGGTGACTGTGATATCGAAACGCAGTGGAGATAAGACGGAGGGATTGCTAACCAGTAATAAAATTTGAGTATGCAAACTCCCCTTTCTTTACCTCCGTTGTACTTCGGTAAATTCATTCCCCTCTTTAACTAAAGAGGGGAGCCAAGATATTGAAGTTGAAGTTAAATTCTAAAATGAAAATAACAACGTAAGATTAAAAACAACTAAAACACACTAAATACTGAACCACATTGAACAAAAAGCACATCCTCATAGTGACCTCCGAATTCCCGCCACAACCCGGTGGCATAGGGAACCATGCCCTACATTTGGCCTTGAACCTGTCTAACCAGGGCTATCAAGTAAGCGTGATTGCCGATCAACGGGATGCAGCCAATGAAGCAGAAATGGCTTTTGATGCCCACTTGCCTTTTACGGTACAGCGGATTCCTATAAAAGCACCACGGTTTTTAATGTATATACATCGCATTATTAAGACCCTTCAAGCTATTAAGCAAGCTGACTATGTGATTGCCACTGGAAAGTTCTCGCTTTGGTCTGTGGCGTTTTGTTCCTTGTTTTACAAACGGGAGACCCTTGCGGTCATTCACGGTACCGAGGTCAATTTTAAAACACCCTGGCTCCGTCAGTCGATTGCCATGTCTTTAAAACGTTTTGATACACTTGTGGCAGTTTCCAACTATACCAAAAGCTTGATGGGCCATATCCAGAAAGAGGTGGTGGTTATTCCCAATGGGATAGATCTCAGCCAATGGCAGACAGAGGGGATATTGAAAGCCACCTTACAGGGGCATCCGGTGTTGACTACGGTGGGGAGAGTGAGTACACGAAAAGGGCAGTTGCAAGTCATCAAGCTCTTACCTGCCTTAAAACAGCGATTTCCAGACCTTCATTACCATTGTGTTGGGATTCCTACCGAAGCAGACGCATGTATGGCTCAGGCCAAAGCCTTGGGGGTGGCCGACCAGGTGACCTTTCATGGGGCAGTACCTGAGAGCAGTTTGAAATCCCTGCTTTTGGCTACAGATGTGTTTGTCATGTTGAGTACGGAAAGCGAGACTGGGGATGTGGAAGGTTTTGGGATAGCCATCTTGGAAGCCAATGCTCTGGGCATCCCGGCCATAGGGGCCAAAGGCTGTGGGATAGAAGATGCGATTAACCATGGAGTCACTGGGTTTTTGATAGATGGAAACGATGGGCTTGCTTTTAAAAAGAGTCTGGAATTCATCTTGGATAAGAGACTGCTCTTTAAGGAACATTCTAAAACATGGGCCAAACAGCATGATTGGCATATGATTATAAAAAAATATATAGCATTACTTCCATGAGAACCTTAACCATCATATCACATACGGAGCATTACCAATTGGACGATGGCAGCATTGTGGGTTTGGGATCGACCGTTACGGAAATCAATCAGCTTTTAGGTATTTTTGATACTATTATCCATGTGGCCATGCTACATGACACCCCAGCCCCACCCAGTGCGCTGCCCTATAGCTCAAACAGCATTACATTTGTGGGCTTGCCAGCTGTGGGAGGTACCACATGGGCAGCTAAACTTCAACTGTTGCTTCAAGCCCCAAATATTTTAGTGCAGATCCATCGGGCTTTAAAACAGGCTGACTATTTTCAGTTTCGCGCCCCCACAGGAATGGGGGTGTTTGTCATTCCTTATTTGATGGTTTTTACATCCAAACGGGGCTGGTTTAAATACGCCGGGAATTGGAAACAGGAACAGGCTCCCCTGGCATACAACTTTCAAAAATGGCTTTTAAAAAACCAAAGCCGTCCGGTGACCATCAATGGGAGTTGGCCAAATCAGCCAAAACACTGTTTGAGTTTTGAAAATCCCTGCCTAACCAAGCAGGAACTTGATGAGGGGCAAAAAGTTGTTGCCAATAAGACCTTTTCAAAACCAATCGAGCTTTGTTTTGTGGGACGTTTGGAAGCTGCCAAAGGGGTGGATCTCATCCTTGAGGCCTTGGCGAGCTTGGATGATCACCAAAGCAGTAAGATAGCGACCTTGCATTTGGTGGGGGCTGGCAGCAGGGGTACTGCCTATCAACAGCATGTGGACACCCAGGGGTTACCTGTGACCTTTCATGGTTATTTATCCCGTTCGGAAGTGCATGACATCTATAAGAGATCGCATGCCATCCTCTTGCCCTCTGCTTCCGAGGGCTTTCCAAAGGTGATTGCCGAAGCCATGAACTATGGTTGTGTACCCATAGTCTCCCAGGTCTCTGCCATTGGGCAATATATCGCACATGGGGAAAATGGCTTGTTAATGGAGACGGTTACGGTACAGGCCCTAAATACCTGTTTGGACCGGTTCTTGGATTTGGATGAAGCTGCTTTTAAAACGATGGCACAACCCTCCATATCTTTTATGGAACGCTTTTCCTATCCATATTATAACCAGAGGATTGAACAGGACATCCTATAATTTGGGATTTTTGGGGATAAGTAGTTGCTATTAAAAAAAAAATGATATTTTTATCTGAAACTAATTCATTTTTAATTCTTTGATGCTGATAAAAAAACTACGCTGGACGGTAAAGCGTCATCCTTTTTTATATAAAACAAGGTTTTGGTTGCTGTCTCACAATGCTGAAGAGGATGCCATTCAAGGGAATAGTTATAATGTCTGGAATAAAAAAGAAGACATTCCCCGCTGTTTTTATGAGGTTAATGCACAGGTTTTTAAACAGGGCAGGCCTAGGTCAGATTTCGAGCTTATCAAGCAATTGGTGTCTTGGTTAAATGCCCATACAAGAATGGGACCTGGCTTGAGCGAACCTTCAGACAAGGTTTTAAAAACCATGCTCTACGAAAAAGGAGGGGTTTGTAGTGATATGGTACAGATATTCAATAATTTTTGTGTCATCAACAACATACAGGTTCGGGAATGGGGCACGACCTCTGTACCTTTTACCCATACCAATGGGGGACATTCCTTTAATGAGGTATTTATAAAAGAATGGCAAAAATGGGTGTTGATAGATCCCTCTTGGGGCTTGTTGTTTTATGATGATAAGAAGGTTCCCTTATCGGTAATTGAATTGTTTCAAAAGGTTCGAACAGCACAAACGGTTAGTTACCATTCTTTTATAAAGGATAAGCACCTTGAAGCATCCCAGGTATTTAAAAACTATCTGAATACCGATATTACCCCTTTTTTGATTTGTGGGTATCGGAATAAGGTGTATGATGCCTATTTAAGAATGGCCAGACCCTTCATTCCTGTTTTTATCGTGCATTTTATGGTCTATGTTCTGGGAAAAAGCTACCATTATAAATTTCCAATGGACGATTATAGAAACATATTTAATTAATTCTTATAATTGTTGGTACTTTTGGCTTGATTGCAACAATTTTTTATGAACTTGCCAAATAGCTGTAACTTTGCCAAAACACCTCTTTTTTAATTGAAAACCAATATCACATACATTACTGCCCTAGGCTTCCATGCCGTCTTGGGGTTTTTGATTTTTTTGAATGAGAGCCTGGCCAAGCCCTATTTTTACCTAGCTCTTTTTTATTTTATGTATCGGATCATTACCGTAGCAGAAAATAAAAAGACTTATGAAGTCTTAAAAGCCTGTGCTTATTTTGTAGGGGCTGAGGTATTTTTCAGGACTACCAGGGGGGCCATATCCTATGAGGCTGGGAAATATTTGGTCATCTTGTTTATCCTGATGGGGAT
>NZ_CAXATZ010000052.1:0-15671 GCF_963971605.1 uncultured Xanthomarina sp. | reverse complement strand
TAGCATAGAATTCGGTCTATTTCATGACTGTTGCCAAAGAAAACCACTTTGTCTTCAATTCCCAATTGGGCACATAATTGTTCTGCTGGCTCTTTTTCAGGCCCTTCGCCTACCATCATTAACTTGGCAGGCATTTCCTTTTGAATGTTGTAAAACACCTTTATCACATCTGGAATGCGTTTTACCTTCCTAAAGTTGCTGATGTGAGTAATGATTTTTTCGTCTTCGCTTGCCAACAAGTCTCGTTGACAATCTGTAAAATGAGGTGTATGTTTTGCAATATCAATAAAGTTTGTAACAACGTGAATGTCGTTTTTAATATCAAATAACCTCAAGGTGTCTTTTTTTAGGCTTTCGGAAACTGAAGTTACGGCATCTGATTTATTGATACTAAAAGTAACTGCTGTTTTATAAAAGGGATGACTCCCAACCAAGGTTATGTCTGTACCATGAAGGGTTGTTACTATGGGCAAGTATATACCTTCTTCCTGTAACATTTTTTTTGCCATGTAAGCAGCATAGGCATGTGGAATGGCATAATGTACATGTAGGACTTCTATTTTATGAAGCTTTACCATGTCAACCAATTTACTGGTTAGTGCCAATTCGTAAGGTTGATAGTGAAACAAAGGATACTCTGGGACTGTCACCTCATGAAAATGTACATGACTTCCCAAAAGTTCCAATCTTACGGGTTGTTTGTAAGTAATAAAGTGTACTTCGTGACCTCTTTTAGAGAGCTCGATTCCAAGTTCTGTAGCAACTACACCACTTCCTCCAAAGGTTGGATAACAAACAATTCCTATTTTCATTTTTTAAGTTTTTAAGTGTTTAAAGTGTGTAACCTTGACAAAACTTTAAGTACTTCATTAATCTATAATCGCTTCGTAAATGAGGCGTTGAATATCTGTTCTTATGTTTTCTTTTAGCAACAAATTAGAATCTGCTTTAGGATAGGTTCTATTTGCCAAAAACACATATACTATTTCTTCTTCTGGGTCTGCCCAAGCATAGGTTCCAGTAAAACCGGAATGTCCAAAACTGGTCATGGACACACAACCACAGGTTGGACCTTCGTCTCCTAATTGAGGCTTGTCGAAACCTATACCACGTCTGTTGTCTTTGTCACAAAAGTAACACGTATTAAACTCATCTACTGTGTCTGGTTTAAAATATCGTTTGCCTCCATAAAATCCTTTTTGCAAGAACAACTGCATGATTTTAGCCACATCGTTGGCATTGCTAAATATGCCTGCATGACCTCCTACTCCATTTTGCATGGCTGCTCCCATATCGTGAACATAACCATGAACTTCTTGGTACCTGTAATAATCGTCTATTTCTGTTGGTACAATTTTTTTGCCACTAAATTTGTTATACGGATTATAGGTGGTATAATTTGCACCCAAAGATTCGTAAAAATGTGTTTGTACCAGCTCGTCAAGTCCTTTGTCGTAATAAGTTTCAATATATTTCTTTAAAATGTAATATGGTAAATCGCTATATCTGTAACGCTCTCGATCCAAAAGATCTGTTTCCAATATTATTTTTTGAATTGAATCTTGATAATCGGTTCGCATGTATAAATTGTTTGCAATTTTCACACTGAATTTTTTACTGGGTTCTTTTCTGTAATATTTTGGGTCTGGATGTTTGGTAGAATCCAGCGTAGCATAATAAAATGGTATCCATGGTTTTAGTCTGGCGTAATGCGATAGCATCTTTTTTAAAGTGATGTTCTTTTTATTGGAATTGGCATATTCTGGAAGGATATCAGATAGTTTTGAATCCAATGAAACGATACCATTTTCCTCAAGCTCCATTAACAAAGGTAAAGTTGCCAAGATTTTAGTTAGTGAAGCCACATCGTAAATATCGTCGAAGCTTACAGGTTCTGAGCCTTTGTCGTAAGTATGTGTGCCAAAATTCTTGTTATAAACTACTTTACCTTTTCTGGCTACCAATAACTGAATTCCAGGTGTCATTTTCTTGTCTATGGCATATTGAGCAATGGAATCAAGCTTTTTAAGTTTTTCACTACTCATGCCTACACGTTCTGGTAAACCATAATTTAAACGGGATAGATTTGATAAGGCAATGCCATCTCCAGCATGAAAGCCGTTACCAACAGAAACAGGCAACACACCTTTTGCGGA
The DNA here is from genome assembly GCF_963971605.1 of uncultured Xanthomarina sp. Classification (NCBI taxonomy): domain Bacteria; kingdom Pseudomonadati; phylum Bacteroidota; class Flavobacteriia; order Flavobacteriales; family Flavobacteriaceae; genus Xanthomarina; species uncultured Xanthomarina sp. The sequence continues at coordinate 13,515 of NZ_CAXATZ010000052.1, read as the reverse complement.
AATGGCGCCAAATATTAATTGAGCCGATTTTTGCTGGGCAATTTCGCTATTTTGATAACTTACTACTATACTTTCAAAATTTTCAACTGTCGCTAAATTTAGTAAAGCATAAGGTTTTACAAACAAATCCAGAATCACGTTGTTGGTTCTTGCAATTTCGTATAACCAAACCAATTCCTTATCTGAAAAGGCATAATCTTTCCATGGCGAATCGTTGGATCGATGAAATCCAACGATAACAGTGTTGTAGGCAGATAATTTGGTTATCAACTCATCCAGATTGTCGGCAGACACCTCATGCACTTTGGTGTATTTTTGTAATTCTTTTAGAAATATAGAACCATCATCGTCTCCCATTTGCACATAAGCAATCTTCTTTTTTTCCAATTTTCTTATTGGAAGGACCTCGTCTTTGTTTTTTAGAACGGTTATGGCATTTTCAAAAAGGATTTCAGAAAGTGTTTCGTCTTTAATTCTGTTTAAATCTTGAATTAAATGTTTGGTTTCAATAGGTTTATATTTGTTTAAGCCCACTTTATATTTGGCTTGAAGGATTTTTTTTACTGAATGCGACAAACGCTCTTCGGTTACAATACCAGCATCATATGCTTCCATGATTTTTGTTATGGCTTTAGGAACATCTTCAGAAATCAAGAGCACATCGTTTCCAGCCAAAAAAGCAGCGAGATCTATGTCTCCAGGCAAACTGAAATTGGAAGCTCCTTTCATGTTTAGAGCATCTGTATATATCAAGCCTTGAAACTGTAAGGAATCTTTTAATATATCTGTGACTATATGATGTGACAAAGATGAAGGAACTCCTTCTTGTGGTTCCAAAGCAGGAACGTTTAAGTGGGCAACCATCACACTGGACAATCCTTGTTTTATTAATGATCTATACGGATATAATTCTACCGAATCTATTCGTTTTTCATCAAAATGTATGGTTGGCAAGGTTTTATGCGAGTCACTATCTGTATCTCCATGACCTGGAAAATGCTTGGCATTGGCCAATACGCCAGCCTCTTGCATACCTTTCATAAAAGCTAAGGCTTTGTTGGTAACATTGTCCCTATCTTCCCCAAAAGACCTGTTCCCAATTATGGGGTTTATAGGGTTGGTATTGATGTCAACCACAGGTGCAAAATTAAAATGAACCCCTAAACGCTTACAGTGTTCTCCCAATTGTTTTCCTACTTGTTCAATAAGGCTATTATCTGTTATGGCTCCAAGGGTCATGTTCCAAGGAAACGCATAAGTATTTTCCAATCTCATGCTTAAACCCCATTCGGCATCCATACCTATCAACAAAGGTATTTTAGAGGCATCCTGAAATATATTGTTTATCCTAGCCTGACTCATTGGATCCCCTTTTGAAAAAATAATCCCTCCAATGTGGTGGTTGGTTATTAATTGACTGATTAGGTTTTCATGTGCCAAACCTTGATTGGAAAAAGCCTGTACCATAAAAAGCTGTCCTATTTTTTCTTCCAAACTCATCTGATTGTACAAACTATCAACCCATTTTTGTTGCGCTTCGGCATCCTTGGCTATTAGAGGGTTTGTTGTTTGTGAGAACAGGCTCCAAGAGGTACATAAAAAAAATATCAGATATAATAAGTGGCGCATATATTTATACTTTGAGAAGCTATTTACGGTTATGTTTTAAAACTATGCCAAAATAGTACTTTTAAAAAGAAGATTAAAAAACTTTAAGATAGTTTTATAAAGTTAATATTAACCACACAAACGCTGTTTAGTCATTTTTTATTTTCAAATTCAAAAAATTATCCACGCCCACGTTTTATGAACTTCTTTTAGTACTTTTGAATAATTATTTGATTAAATTTTTTTCCATTCTTTAATATTTAAAAATTGCATATGAAATATGTTTCTGGTTTTTTGCTGCTCTTATTGTTCACTGCTTGTTATGAAGTTGAACGCCATTGCGAAAACTTTCAAACAGGCACCTTTTACAGTGAAATTACCATAGATGGTAAGATTTACAGATCGGAATTTACAAGAACCAAAGACCTTCAAATTGAAACGTATAATAACAAAGTGGACTCGTCTCAGGTAAGATGGATCAACGACTGCGAAGTTGTTTTTAAAACCATCAACCCTAAAAGTATGGCAGAAGAAAAGGACATCCACTTAAAGATATTAGTGACTACCGATTCCACTTACACCTTTGAATATTCGTATGTTGGAGAAAAAACCAAACAAAAAGGGATTGCAACAAAAATAAAGTAAGATGTTAGAGTTTTTATTATCTGGAGATGCCATCATGGCGTTGTTAACATTAACATTTCTGGAAATTATTCTAGGAATAGACAATATTGTTTTCATTTCTATTGCTGCCAATAAACTCCCGGAACATCAAAGGGCCAAGGCTACAAATATTGGACTTATTTTGGCTATGGTTCAAAGAATCATCCTCTTGTTTTTTGTTTCTTTTTTAATTGGTCTTAAAGAACCTTTTTATACCGTTGAAACCAACTGGTTACATATTGGTATTAGTGGTCAGGCCGTTATACTGTTCTTGGGTGGCTTGTTTTTAATCTATAAGAGTACGTCTGAAATTAGGGAAAAAGTAGAAACTCCGTCTCATGATGAAGATCAAGTAAAAGGCAAGAAAATCAAATCTCTATCCCAAGCCATTACACAAATCTTGATTATAGACTTTATTTTTTCCATAGATTCCATTTTAACTGCTGTTGGAATGACCAATGGCTTGCATCCAAACCATAATTATGCATTGGTATTAATGATTATTGCTGTGGTTATTTCAATTATCATCATGATTGTTTTTGCAAACCCAATTAGAAAGTTTATTGATGAACATCCAAGTATGCAAATCTTGGGCTTAGCCTTTTTGATCCTTATTGGCTTTATGTTGATAACCGAAGCAGCTCACTTATCTGAAACTTCCATTTTTGATCAAACTGTTGGAGCCATCCCTAAAGGATATCTGTATTTTGCGATAGCTTTTTCTTTATTTGTGGAATTTCTAAATTTTAAAATGCAGAAAAAACGATTAAGTAATAAATAAGCTTCTTTCAATATAGAAAAAGACCATTCACAAATACGGAATGGTCTTTTTTTGTTTTAAAGGTTTTTAAAGGTTTATCTTTTAATTATTTTATGGGTTGTTATATTCCCATTTACTGTAGATCTTAAGAAATAAGCTCCTTGGCTTAAACTGGAAAAATCCAGGGTAACCTCCATGGTTTTTGGACTTAAGTCCATAACCTTTTGACCAAGCATGTTTATAACTTCTATGGAATCTATATCTTGTTTGGCATTTACATGTAACAATCCTGTGGTTGGATTTGGATAATAATTGAATTGAGTAGCTGAAAATTCATCTACAGACAAAGCGCCACAAGTTACATTGGCAATCCAACCTGTTTCGGTAACACTTCCATCTGAAGTGAAAACCATGGTCAGAGCACCAGACGCATCCGAGGATGTAAAAGCATCACCTACAGAAAGTAAACTTGTTGCTACAGAAGGGACCCCTCCATCACCACTTTCTTCACCACATAAAGTTTGGGCCAATACTGGAAATGTTGCATCAGGTCCATCATAAATAGTTAAATAATCCCAACAACCATCTTGAGTACCGGTTCCTGTTGCCGATTCAATATCCACATAGGTAAAGGTAATGGTTACATACTCTCCTGCCACATCAGGTGTTATGGTAGTGGTAGTGCTCTCGTTTACGGCATAGTTTCCTGAAACACCTCCAGAGTCCACAAATGTGCCACCACATACAGGTGGTGCTGCTTCAGTGGTGAAAGTGTCTAAATCTGTTGCAGACATGCCTGCTGTATCACAATCAGCTATAATGTAAGCATCATATGTGGTTGCAGCCATTAATCCTGTGGCTGTAGCAGTATTTGTTCCAAAAGGCACATTTTCGGTATAAACAGGTGTTGCTGTTTGTGGATCATCTCCATTATTAAAAACGCTAAACACATAACCATTGCTGGCATTGGCTGTTTCATCCCAAGTATAGGTTGCCGTAGTATCTGTAGTTGCTGTATTGGTGAAAGTCCCTGGCGTTACACAACTTGGTGGTGGCCCACAAGTAACATCTGCCAACCAACCTGTTTCTTGAATGCTTCCATCGGAAGTGAACACAAAAGTTAATGCTCCTGAAGCATCCGTAGAAGTAAACGACATACCAATGGACAACAAACTACTTCCCACAGATGGAACACCTCCATCACCACTTTCTTCGCCACAAAGTGTTTGAGCCAAAACAGGATGGCTTGTATCTGGACCGTTATAAACAGTTAAGAAATCCCAACAACCATCTTGTGTTCCAGTTCCTGTAGACGATTCAATATCCACATAGGTAAACGTCACTGTAACAACATCTCCAGGGTTGTCTGGAGTTATAGTGGTTGTGGTATTTTCGTTAGGTAGATATGGCCCGGTGGCACCACCAAGATCTGCATATGTACCACCACAAACAGGAGGCGCTATGTCTGTTTCAAAAGTTAAGGAAATGGCATTGGACAGACCATTTGTATCGCAATCTGCCGTTATATAAGCATCGTACATGGTTTGAGCCATTAATGGTGTGGCTGTAGCTGTTAGAGTTCCTGAAGCTATGTTTTCTGTATAAACCGGAGTGTCAGTAAGAGGGTCGTCTCCAGCGTTAAAAACACTAAAGATATAACCATTGGAAGCGCCTGTTACTGCATCCCAAGAAAATGTGGCTGACGTATCTGTTATGGTTCCTGCAACAAAATTTACAGGGTCTGGACAGGAAATAAGCAAGCTTAACTCAAAATCGAAAGCAGCAGCATCATTGGCATCATCCCATTCTATGAGGTAGGTTGTTCCACTTACTACAGGAATGACCAATGTGGACGTGTTATTGGCACCTGAATTGTCATCGGAGGCAATACAGGTTAAATTCATACAATCATTGTTATAAACCGAAACCCTAGTATCTATACCAGAATTTGAAGCTAAATCTGATGTAATTGTCAAATCTCCTGAATTCGTTGCCGTATATCTGTACCATTCGGCATTGGTTGCTCCGGTTAAGCAAACATTGGAAGCTCCTGCACTTGAATTTGAAGGTCCGTTTGAGTTTATAATCCCTAAACCAATGGTAATGGCATCGTCACATACAAAATTGTTATCTATTCCTATAGGACCATCAATGGTAAACATACCCAATTCAGCGTTGTTACTATTTACGGTTCCAACAGCAGTTGCTGTTCCTGTGGAAACATCCACAGTATAAATATTGTTTACACCTCCTCCAATATATCCAGCCATATATAAGGTATTGGATACAGGGTCTACATCTGCTTCTTGAGCAAAGGAAATATCCACTCCTAAAGGCCCCACCAATGTAGCAGCTCCTGTACTTGGGTTAAGGGTATAAAAATTGTCATTACCTATATCTGCCATGTAAATAATGCCATTGTTATCAATGGCAATCCAAATCCCTAGAGTGGTGCCTGTTGGTCCTACCAAGGTTAAAGCACCTGTACTTAAGTTTAAAGTGTACAAGTTGGTAGTGGTTCCATCAGTTGTAAGTGCATACATGGTAGAATTGTTTTTATTCCATGACAAGCCAGAATATGTAACTCCTGCAGCAGCTCCAGTAAGAGGTGCCACAACAGTTATGGCTCCTGTATCTGGATCTATGGACAGCAAATTGGCATTGGTGGTTTCCAAAGCATACAAGGTTCCAGTAACATCGAAATCGGAAGCATAGATGTCGTTTGGAATTGTTGCAATATTGGAAATATTAAAAGGACCTGTTAAAGGAAAACTCCCATAAATCCCACCATTTCTAACATCTAAAGCATAAACATCTCCAGTGGCTCTAAATGTGCTGTTTGATATTTCTGAAGACTGGTAATAATTCTTTAAAATCTGCCTTTCTTCTTTACTGAGTAAATTAGCAGGCTCCCTTACAGCCATATTGCTGACGGATTGAACTTTTTCCAAAACCTTTTCCACTTCAGTAGGAAGGTAGGATTCTCTGGTTGTTTGCGCGTAAACTGACGTAACAAATAACGTAACTGTAAGCATAAACAGCTGTTTTAATGTAGTATTTTTCATAAAAAATAAGGATTGATTAACACCTAAAAATACAAAACAAAACTTAATAAACATCATTTTAATGAAAAATGAACGTAGTTAAGTTATTAACAATTAGGTAATTGAGCCTTATGATTGTCTTTTAAAAAGGTTTATAACCCTCATTTATATGGTTCCTTCAGTTTAAGTGAAGAATAAAAAAAGTCTGGTTAAATTAACCAGACTTTTAATAAACCTTATTAATGAATTTAGAACAAGGTGATTTGACCTTTTCCGTCCAAACTGTCTGAATCACCATTATCTTGGTCAGTTTTTTTTGAGGGGTCATTTGATTTATCTGATTTGCTTTCGTTAGAAACATCGGTTTCATCTACCACTTCTATATCTTCAGCTGGTGTTTCTTCTGGAGCTTCGTATGGTAAGGGATCCAACAAACTTACCTGATTTATTTTATCCTTGGTTAACTGATTGCCTTGAGCTGTAATTCCTTTTACGGCAATAAATTCCTCAAAGTTTACTTCCATATTGTCTTTTCTGTCTTTGCCTCTTTCTTTGGTGAATTCTACTTCAGCCATCGGTCTCCAGTCTGTAGAGACAATTTCCAATTGTGAATTGGGATGATCGGAAATAAAGCGTTCTTCTTTGGATTCGTTTTCTACCACAAAACGCTTCACATAATAACGTTCTTTTTCGCCATCAAAATAAATGGCTGAAATGGGTTTTTTAGGAATCCATTTTTCCATAACAATCATGTCATCGTCAAAATGTGTGGTAATTTCTGGAATAATGGTTTTAACGGTTCCCGATTGTGTAATGATAAGGATCCTGTCTTCTCCCCGAAATTCTCCAACCAATTCCCCTCGCTCATCAACATTTAAGCGTTGCACTGTATCGTCGAACCAAATTTTACGTGGCTTTAGAGTGGAAACACCTTTTTCTTTTAGTTCTACTTTTTTAATGGCATGTTTGGTGACCTTATTCCCTTTGGAAGCACGCCCTTTAATCAAGACATCGGCAAAATCCAAGTCCCATTTTAATTTTTTGATACTGCCTACCTGCCTTAAGTAAATGGTAACCATTTCTGCCTCTCCATTAGGGTTGGCGGAAAAATACCATACCAAGGAGCCTTTGTTGCCATTGGTTAAATCGTATTCTTTATCACGTGTAATGGAAGTTACAGCAAAACGTTTAACGTACGATGGACCTTTGCTGCCATCTCTATAAATCATGTTGTAAATGGTGCGCTTGTCTTTTTTCTTGAACACAGCCACATGAATGATGTCTTTGCCTACAAAGGTTTTGGCATCTACTTTGCTCACCATCATTTTACCTTCTTTGGTAAAGACAATAATGTCGTCTATATCACTACAATCGCAAACATATTCATCTTTTTTAAGTGAGGTTCCCACAAAACCTTCAGCTCTATTTACGTATAGTTTGGTGTTTCTTATAACTACTTTGGTGGCATCTACATCATCAAAGGTTCTAATTTCTGTTTTTCTTTCCCTGCCTTTTCCATAATCTTTTTTAAGCCTTTCAAAATATGCAATGGCATAATCTATCAAATGTGCCAAATGATGTTTTACTTGTGCTATTTGATCTTCTAAGGCATCTATTTTTTGTTGGGCCTTATCGATATCGAATTTGGAAATACGTTTGATGCGAATTTCTGTAAGTCTTACAATATCTTCTTCTAAAACTTCACGTTTTAAGTGTTTGGTATGGGGTTTCAACCCTTTATCTATGGCTTGGATGACGCCTTCCCAGGTTTCTTCTTCTTCTATATCGCGATAGATACGGTTTTCTATAAAGATGCGTTCCAAGGAAGCAAAATGCCATTGTTCTTCGAACTCGCCCAATTGAATTTCCAATTCACTTTTTAAAAGCTGAACCGTATTATCAGTAGAACGACGAAGCATTTCTGTGACACCCACAAATAAGGGCTTGTTGTCTTCAATGACACAGCCTAAAGGCGATATGGAACTTTCGCAACTGGTAAAGGCATACAGGGCATCGATGGTTTTGTCTGGTGAAATACCACTAGGCAAATGCACCAATATCTCGACTTCGGCAGCTGTATTGTCTTCAATTTTCTTGATTTTTATTTTCCCTTTGTCGTTGGCTTTTAAAATGGAATCTATTAGTGATGAGGTATTGGTTCCATAAGGGATTTCGGTAATGACCAAGGTGTTTTTGTCCAATTGGGAGATTTTGGCCCTTACACGAACCCTTCCTCCCCGCATCCCATCGTTATAATTGCTGATATCTATAATTCCAGCCGTAGGAAAATCTGGATAGAGCGTGAATTTTTTTCCTTTTAGGTGTTTTATGGAAGCATCAATGAGTTCAATAAAATTATGAGGTAGGATTTTGGTTGAAAGCCCTACAGCTATCCCCTCTCCACCTTGAGCCAAGAGCAAGGGAAACATGACCGGAAGGTTCACGGGCTCTTTCCGTCTGCCATCGTAAGAGGCTTGCCATTCGGTAATTTTAGGGTTGTAAACCACATCCAAGGCAAATTTGGACAAACGTGCTTCTATATAACGGGCAGCGGCAGCACTATCTCCTGTTAGGATATTTCCCCAGTTTCCCTGTGTATCAATCAAGAGGTCTTTTTGGCCAATTTGCACCATGGCATCAGCAATACTGGCATCGCCATGAGGATGGTACTGCATGGTATGGCCCACAATATTGGCTACTTTGTTGTAACGTCCATCATCCAAATCTTTCATGGAATGCATGATGCGACGTTGTACGGGTTTAAAGCCGTCTTCAATTGCTGGGACAGCACGTTCCAGAATTACATAAGAGGCGTAATCCAAAAACCAGTCTTTAAACATGCCAGAAACCTTGGTAATGGTTTCGTGGTTCTCTTCTTGTTCATTTAACAAATCGTCGTTCTCTTCACTCATGAATCGGTAGATTTTCTATTTTGTTTAATCATTTTACTTAATGACTGTTTGATGTATTTTCTCTTTTTCTTTGAAACCAATGTTACATTAAAACGTTCCTTTCTGGTATGTCCATGGGTATCTTTTATATATAAAACCAATTCTTTATAAACCAGGTAATTGTTGAACTTAAATCCGGCCAATCTGTCCTTGTAAAATTCTACCGTGTATTCCCTGTAATTAAAATGGTCTGACAATAGCAATCCCTTGTTGGTGACCACCACTTTTATTCCATCGCTATCGTATTCAAAATATTTTGAGATAAAATGAACCAGAAAAAAAAGGACAGCAAAGCTTAAAATAAGGATTAGAAAAGTGGCCAATGGATTATCGGTTACATCACTGAAAGCCCTAAATACCGTTGCTAAAAGTATGGCAAGGACTATCAGCACAAAATACACCGAAATTATAACATTTCTTACTTTGTGGTTATTGGTTCTCATATATTTTCTTCTACTAAATCCAACTCCACTTTTAAGTTGTCAATAATAAAGTCCTGCCTGCTTGGTGTGTTTTTTCCCATGTAGAAGGAAAGCAACTCTTCTATGGACATGTCTTTGTCCAACATGACTGGGTCCAAACGTATGTCTTCTCCAATAAAATGGACAAACTCGTCCGGAGAAATTTCACCAAGCCCTTTAAAGCGTGTGATTTCCGGTTTTGGTTTTAATTTCTCTATGGCTTCTTTTCGTTCTTCTTCAGAATAACAATAAATGGTTTCCTTTTTATTTCTTACCCTAAACAAAGGGGTTTGTAAGATGTATAGATGCCCTTCTTTAATGACTTCTGGGAAAAACTGCAGGAAGAAGGTGATCAACAACAAACGGATGTGCATGCCATCTACATCGGCATCTGTAGCAATTACCACATTGTTGTAACGTAAATCCTCTAGGGATTCTTCAATATTTAAAGCTGCTTGAAGTAGGTTGAACTCTTCGTTTTCGTACACAATTTTTTTACTTAAACCATAACAGTTTAGGGGTTTCCCTTTTAGGCTGAATACTGCTTGGGTGTTTACATCCCTGGACTTGGTGATACTACCTGAAGCCGAATCCCCCTCTGTAATGAATAAGGTGGTTTCCAGATATCTTTCGTTTTTGGTATCGCCAAAATGCACACGGCAGTCGCGAAGCTTTTTATTGTGTAGGTTTGCTTTTTTTGCCCTGTCTTTGGCCAGTTTCCTAATTCCTGAAAGCTCTTTGCGCTCGCGTTCTGCCTGAAGGATTTTACGTTGAATCTTTTCGGCTGTGTCTGGGTTTTTATGTAGGTAATTGTCCAGATGGGTCTTAAGAAAGTCGTTTACAAAGGTACGAACGGTAGGCAGCTTGCCTCCCATGTCTGTAGACCCCAATTTGGTTTTGGTTTGACTCTCGAACACGGGTTCCATGACTTTGATGGAAATAGCAGAGACTACGGATTTCCGGATGTCTGAGGCTTCGTAGTTTTTTCCATAGAACTCTCTAAGGGTTTTAACCAAGGCTTCCCTAAAGGCCGACAAATGGGTTCCACCTTGTGTGGTGTTCTGACCATTTACAAAGGAATGATATTCTTCACTATATTGTGTTTTGCTATGTGTTAGGGCCACTTCTATATCGTCTCCTTTTAAATGAATAATAGGATACAACATGTCTGAATCTTTAATGTTTTCTGACAATAGATCTTTTAGGCCGTTTTCACTGAAGTACTTTTCGCCATTGAAAATAATGGTTAAGCCTGTGTTTAAGTACACATAGTTTTTGAGCATTTTAACCACATACTCGTTTCTGTACTTGTAGTTTTTAAAGATGGTATCGTCTGGGACAAAGGACACTTTGGTCCCTTTTCTTCGGGAGGTATCGTCCAGGAGTTCTTGATTGCTTAGGTTTCCTTGTTCAAATTCGGCAGAAGCCGATTTATTGTCCCTAGTGGATTCTACCCTAAAGTATGAGGAAAGGGCATTTACGGCTTTGGTACCAACACCATTTAAACCTACCGATTTTTTAAAGGCTTTGGAATCGTATTTTCCACCTGTATTCATTTTGGACACTACGTCTACCACTTTGCCCAAAGGGATGCCACGACCGTAATCGCGAACTGTAACTTTGTTGCCGTGAATGGACACGTCTATGGTTTTTCCGGCACCCATAACATATTCGTCTATGGAGTTGTCCAGAACTTCTTTTAAAAGAATATAGATACCATCATCTGGTGAAGATCCATCACCCAGCTTCCCAATATACATTCCGGGACGCATGCGTATGTGTTCTTTCCAGTCGAGGGAGCGTATGTTGTCTTCGGTATAATTGGATTGTTCAGTCATAAAATGGGTGCAATTTTTAGGTACGATGCTAATATAAGGTTTCGCGCTAAAATATAAAATACCGAGCCCACAAAGTAATTAACAATAAAAACGCCCATGTTGTTGAGAACATAGGCTATTTTTTATGTTGTTTTGGTTATTGCGTGTTTAAAAGGCGTAACCTATTCTTGCATGAAGATTGACAGCGACGTCGCTCTTGTTGTTAATATTGTATTCTTCTCTGTAGTGAATGTATCCGATGCCAAAACCTGCTTCGTAGTTGAAGTGTTTGCCCAGGTTTCTTCTGATGCCCCAGGTTGGAATAACCATAAAGTCTGATGCCATATTTACTTCTCTATTTGAATCTGTAAGGAACAGATTGGGGTTATAGCTGGTTTTTAGGGAGATGAAATTGCCACTGTTACCATCTATACGTTTGCCTTTGTTGAGGCGTTTGTTTAGGTTGTAGTAAAAACGGGGTTCTAAGGTAAATACAGGAATCAAGCCCAAACCTTTTTGGTTTGTATAGGTGTTTTCCCAGGTACCGAGATCCAATCCTGTTTCTGCCCTTAATGCAAATTTATTGGAGAGTTTGAATTCTCCATGAACCCAGAGACCCGAAAAACCCGTTTGAATGCCAAAGACGGCTGTTTCAACTGTTGCTGTTTGTTTCTTGTCTTGGGCATGGCCATGAAGAATAGCGCCATATAGTATGGCCACGATTAAAAGGTGTTTCATTTAAGTTGTATTTGGGGTTTGTTACACGTTAAAAAGGAAGTGCATGACATCGCCATCTTTTACGATGTAGTTTTTTCCTTCGACACGCATTTTTCCTGCTTCTTTTACTTTTGCTTCGCTGCCATAGTGCACGTAATCTTCATAAGCTATGACTTCGGCACGGATGAAGCCTTTTTCAAAATCGGTGTGGATGACACCTGCTGCTTGTGGTGCCGTGGCGCCTATGTCTATGGTCCAAGCGCGTACTTCTTTAACACCTGCTGTGAAATAGGTTTGCTGGTTAAGGAGTTTGTATGCCGCACGAATGAGTTTTGAGGAGCCCGGTTCGTCTAAACCGATGTCTGATAAGAACATTTGGCGTTCTTCGTAATCGTCGAGTTCGTTTATGTCTGCTTCTGTACCCACAGCCAGAACCAATACTTCGGCGTTTTCGTTTTTTACGGCTTCTTTAACCTGTTCTACATATTTATTTCCGGTTACAGCTGCTCCTTCGTCTACATTGCAAACGTACATAACCGGTTTGTCTGTAATGAACTGGCTGGGTTTTACAAAATCGAGGTAGTCTTCTTCTGAGAAATCCAAAGCCCTTACGGAGGTACCTGCTTCGAGACCTGCTTTTATTTTAAGGAGTACGGCCTCTTCTTTTTGGGCGTCTTTATTGCCTGTTTTTGCAGCGCGTTTTACTTTGTCGAGTTTTTTATCGACGGTTTCGAGGTCTTTTAATTGGAGTTCCATATCGATGGTTTCCTTGTCCCGAATGGGGTTGATGTTGCCATCGACATGTACGATGTTATCGTTATCGAAACAACGCAGTACGTGCAGGATGGCATCGGTTTCCCGGATGTTTGCCAGGAACTGGTTGCCTAGCCCCTCTCCTTTGCTGGCTCCTTTTACCAAGCCGGCAATGTCTACAATTTCTACGGTTGCAGGTAATACGCGTTCTGGTTTTACCAAGGCTTCCAGTTTTTGTAGTCTGGGATCTGGAACGTTTACCACCCCAATGTTGGGCTCTATGGTGCAAAACGGAAAGTTGGCACTTTGCGCTTTGGCATTTGACAAACAATTAAAAAGGGTTGATTTCCCTACGTTTGGTAATCCGACAATTCCTGCTTTCATTAGATGATATTTATTGTTTTCAAGGGTCTCCTGTTATATCTATTCTAGCTTTTTTTTGTATGGTGAAGTCTAGAAATAGATATTTATGCGTTTTATTTTAAGGTTGCAAATATAATTAACCTAGGCATTAGTAGAAACAAAAAAGTATAAATAATGTTTGGGGTTTTTGGTGTTTGGTTTGTGATTTGTGGTGCTCCATCACTGGGCTACGACAGGCAATCACTGAAGTCCAACGGGCAATCACTGAAGTCCAACGCTCCATCACTGAAGTCCAACGCTCCATCACTGAAGTCCAACACTCCATCACTGAAGTCCAACGCTCCATCACTGAAGTCCAACGCTCCATCACTGAAGTCC